>JAZOQA010000001.1:0-36459 GCA_045655765.1 Eubacteriales bacterium
TTTTGAGTTTCTTTTTTCAAAGTGTTTTAACGAGATCTTTCGCACTTATTTTCAGTGCTCTTGATTTTTCGTGTTGTTCAATTTTCAATGAGCAAATTCACCGTCTCTTGTCGAGCGGCTTAATCATTTTATCACATTTGTTTTCAAATGTCAATACCTTTTTATAAAAAATTTGTGTTTTTTTGAATTTTTTTTATGTTTTTCAAGATAATTTTACTTAGGGGGTGATTTTTACGGTATCTATTTTTATAAGAACTATAATAATTTACCTTTTATTGTCAATTTCCTTGAAAATTATGGGAAAAAGGCAGGTTGGAGAACTTGAGGTAGGAGAGCTTGTTTCTACACTTCTTATTTCGGAAATTGTTTCAATCCCGATAGATACGCCGGAGGTTCCCCTTTTAAATGCTGTAATTCCTATGTCCTTCATTCTTGCAACAGAAATAATTATTTCTTACGTGAAAAACAAATCCAGAAAGCTGAAAAACGTAATAGAAGGCACGCCGTCATTCGTAATATACAACGGGCATCTTGACCAAGGGGTGCTGACGGATAACAGAATTTCAATAAACGAGGTTCTCTCGGAGATGCGAACTCAAGCAATACCTGATATTAAAGACGTACGCTTCTGTGTTCTTGAAGCGGGCGGAAAGCTGTCATTTTTCAAAGCCGATGACGATATATCACTGCCGCTTATTATAGACGGTGAAAAAGAGATAGAAAACATAAAAAAGCTCGGCGTTAACGATGAATGGCTACAAAAGAATTTGAAAAACAAAAGAGTAAAGGACGTTTTTCTTTTCACCGCCAATACCGCACTTGACACTAATATAATATATAAGGAAGAAAAAAATGAAAACAAAAAATAAATTTACAGCTCCAAAGGCGGTAGTATTTGCTATAGCCTTGCTATTGATAATAGTAAGCTTCGTCACCGTCAACACCATTTTTCTTTCAAGGATTATAGGCGATCTTGAGCTAAAGGTAAGAGGGGCAGATCTGACGAAAGAGGAATTTGATGAGCTGTACGCTGATTTTGTTGATATAAGAACATATCTCAGCATAACCGTAAATCACGAGGATATAGCAACGGTGGAGACTGAATTTGCCGAAATATGCGGTGCTCTTTCCATAAAAGATACGGAGAGTGCCTCAATAGCAAAAAGCCGCTTGTGCGGTGCACTCGGACACCTCAAGCGGCTTTCGGGGTTTAATATTGACAGTGTTATCTAAACTCGCTCATATCCTTGCAAAAAGCCTTTGTACGCAAGATAGAATACCACTCATTCGTAATGTTGGAGTCGGAAAGAATTCCCACGCTTTCCCGCAAATACTTGACAATATACTCGGGATTTAAATACGATGAGGGGTCAGCGGAGAGAGTTGCATCGAAAACGAGTTCCTCACCGTCTTTGGTTACGGAAATATCTTTTATAAGCGGCTTTACGTCAACCTTTGCGTCGCCGCTTTTTGTTTTTTTAAGAATCTCAATGCGAGGCTTTGCAAGAGCATCACGGCAAGCTGTCGCAAGCTCCTCGGAGACACCGACTGTTTTGATTCTTATTTGATAGGAAAGATATGCAAGGTCGGTTATATGCGTCGAGGGGTAATAGACGTCCGTTATACGCATTTCGTCAGTCGTATTTTCGTTAAGACGATCCTTTATTTCTTCGAGAGGAAGAAGCTCCGTCACACGGATATCCATAAATTCCACAATACTTTCGGCACCTATGGAAAGAGGGGCGGCAAATACGAGCTTTGGCTTTGGATTAAAGCCCTCAGTATACCAAAGAGGGAGCTTTGCTCGCACTACTATGCGGTGCATTGTACGAACGAGATCGAGGTGGGAAATATACTGAAGGTTGCCTGTTTTTGTAAACTTAATACGCAGAATGTGATATGCCGGATTATTACTCATTTGCACCATCTTGTTTTACCTCCGAGCTTGCTTGCTCCGCAGCCGCTGCAGCTTTCGGCACAGGAGGGTGTTGTCTTTCCCTCGTATGCCTTTTTCCTCTCGGAGAGCAGGAAGCGTTTTGTCACTCCGCAGTCTATGACGTCCCACGGAAGCACCTCATCCTCAGCGAAGCCACGTGTGGTATAAAAGTCAGGATCCACGCCGCACGCAGAAAATGCCTCAAGCCATTTGTCAAAATCAAAGCCCTCGTCCCAAGCATCGAGCATAGCACCGTTTTCCACCATATAAGCGATAACGGGTGCAACTCTGCGGTCGCCACGGGCTAAAGCAGCTTCAATATACGAGGTTTTTGCATCGTGGTAGGTGTAACGAATTCTTCTGTCTTTAATACAAGAGCGAAGATGCGCTTGCTTCTCTTCTAGCAAATCAAAGGTATCCTGCTTTTCCCATTGAAATGGGGTAAACGGCTTTGGAATAAAGCAAGAGACGCTGATAGTTACTCCTATTCCGTGAGGACGCTCGGGCTTTGGAATTTTGAAATATTCGTCTACCACGCTTTTTGCAAGGTTGGCAATTCCCTCTATATCCTCCATAGTTTCGGTGGGCAAGCCGTCCATAAAATAAAGCTTTACGCTGCTTTTTCCGCCACGGAATGCAATTCTTACAGAGCGAAGCAAATCCTCCTCGGTGACGTTTTTGTTTATAACGTCACGAAGCCTTTGCGTTCCCGCCTCAGGAGCAAATGTGAGTCCTGCCGTTCTGACGGACGAAATCTTCTCCATCAGTTCCTCAGAAAAGCTGTCTACTCTAAGCGAAGGCAAGGAAAGGCTGACACGTGCATCGTCGGTCCATTCAAGAAGTCCGTCAGTAAGCTCACGCAGACGTGAATAGTCGCTTATAGAAAGAGAAATCAAGGATATTTCATTATATCCCGAGCTTTCATACAAGCATTTTGCCGATTTACAAAGAGTTTCGGGACTTTTTTCTCTGATAGGACGGTAAACCATACCCGCCTGACAAAATCGACAGCCTCTAATACAGCCACGGTAAACCTCAAGCACTATTCGGTCGTGTACGGTCTCGGTATAAGGCATTACAAGCTTTTTGGGATAAGGGGCGTTGTCAAGGTCTGCAGCTATCCTTTTTCTGACTGTTCTAGGCACGTCGGGATAAAGCGGCTCGTAGGGCTTCAAGGTTCCGTCGTCGTTATACTCTACCCTGTAAAGCGAGGGAATATAAACGCCCTCAATATGCGACGCTTCACGTAAAAACGCCTCACGGGTGTACGTCCCCTCCTCTTTCATCTTAATATAGAGGTGAGAAATTTCGAGCAGCACCTCCTCGCCCTCTCCAATATTAATAAGGTCAAAGAAATCGGCAACAGGCTCGGTATTATAAGCACAAGGTCCGCCACCTATTATTATAGGACAGTCCTCTTTTCTGTCCTTTGCCCACATAGGAATTCCTGCAAGGCGAAGCATAGCAAGAGCCGTTGTGTAACAAAGCTCGTATTGAAGTGATATGGCAACCAGGTCAAATTTTCCAACCTCATCACCGCTTTCCTGTGCGGTGAGTGCAACGGAATATTCGAGCATTTTGTCACGCATATCAAACCAGGGAGCGTAAACACGCTCGCACCAAATGTCGGGGTCTGAATTCAAGACGTCATAAAGTATGCGTACACCGAGATTGGACATACCTATCTCATACGTGTCGGGAAAGCAAAATGCAAAACGGCACTTTACTTTCTCTTTTTTCTTAATTACAGCATTATATTCTCCGCCTATATAGCGTCCCGGCTTTGTAACCGATTTTAAAACAGACGAAAATTGCTTTGGAACAGACATTTTTATTTTCCTTTGTTATTTTTTGCTACTCTGAATTTATTTTTGCTGACAAGCCCGAACACCGCAAAAGAAGCCAGCTGCACCG
Organism: Eubacteriales bacterium; assembly: GCA_045655765.1. Classification (GTDB taxonomy): domain Bacteria; phylum Bacillota; class Clostridia; order Oscillospirales; family CAG-272; genus UBA1740. Next base: position 3,851 of record JAZOQA010000001.1, read on the forward strand.
CACCGAACACTACGGTAGGAACGGTGATGGGAGAAAGCAGGCAAAGAATTGCACTCAATGCCGCGCCTGCCGAAGAAATGGTCAGTTGTATTTTTGCTGCACTATCAACAAATCTCTTATATTTTTTCGATATCAAAATTATCTTCACAGCCCCTGTATCACCGGAAAGTGTGACAGCTCCGGACGAGAGCTTGGGATATATTTTATCCTTGCTTGTCACTACGCCTCTTCTCCTCATAACACGAACACAGTCCGCCCCCATTGTAAGAGTGCGTAATAGGTCATTGGATATATTGGGGTCGCTTGTATAAACAAGAGGTACGATTCCCTCCTCACGAAGAGACGGGAGCAGCCTTGTAAACTCTTCTGAGAACGAATATCTCACGTAAAACTTGGCAAAAACCTCGCCTCCCTCTGCACCGTACATAGTTTTTGTCGATTCGGCACCAAGACCGTAGGCACGGTCATTGTCCTCGGGAATTTGTATTCCGTATCGGTGCATATATTCGGCAGTTCCGACACAAACGGTGCGTCCGTCCACCTTACCGCTTATACCGTCGTTCTCGATTTTAGGATTGGTTGCGGGGGTGCAATGCTTTTCAACCGTTTTGGAGAAAATAAAGTTAAGAGGTCCGCCAACGCTTGCAAACAAGGAAGCAACGTAGCGCGTGCATTTTGTCATATGCTCCTCGTCACCGTAAAAGGCAAAACGCTTGAGATTTACATCATCCACACCGAAAATCTCCGTATCCTCAAAGGCAACAACATTAACTCCCGCCGCTTGTATATACGTGCCCTCCCCAATCACGGCACAGTCCTCGGACACAGCCTTAACGCCTGCGTGATAATACGGAAGCTTGCTTACCAGATATATGATTACAGACGTGGAAAATACTGTAATAAGAGTAAATGCAGCGGCAGCGTTTACAAACGGGTGCCTATCGGAGACGAAATATGTAATAAATCCAAACAGCAACGCCGAGAAAAGGGAGATTATAGCAGTTATGAGATTTACTTTTGATTTTTCAACTCTTTTTGAGGTGTGAGAAAAGAAATTAGAGACAAAATTCGTGCGAAACGTCTTTGCAATGCTTGACCTGAATCCATCAACCGCACCGTCCAGGGATAGGTTGATTCGATCAAATTCACGAACATCCGAGACGTCAAGCACTCGCTTTTCGCCCTGATTAAAGACGAGCTTAAAGCTTGCAAAGTCACACTTGCGGCACAGATATGAAGCATATACCGCACAAAATGCACAAATCGAGGCAAGGAAGCCAAAAACGGGATAGCTGACCGCAGACGCAAAAATTAAAACGAGCGTATAAGCGAAAAGTGCACCGAATGTCAGAATAAGTGACAGCTCCGGCAAAACGATTTTGCAAAACAGTGCCTTTACCGAGCGAATAATCTCAGGCAAAGCAAGAAGAATAGCACAAGCTGCTATTTGAAAATCTATTATTGCATACGCCGAGGGTATAAATGCAATACCAAAAAGCTCCTCGACGTCTATGCCGACAAGCGAGGCGTTTTCAAAGAAAAGAAGTCCAAGTGCCAAAAGCGCTATGGCTACAAGACGTATACGCAAGGCAAGGAGCGAGTCAAGGAACTTGTCCTTAAAGGAATCCCTCTGTCCTGCCGAAACAAGCTCTACTTTGCCTGGAATGCGAGATGTTTTCTCCGAAAAAAGATGCTCGCCGGGGGCGTCAAAATCGGAATCCTTTGTATGTTCAAGCTCGGAAAAAACAGTCATCTCGGGGTCGGGAATAGTATAATCATCAGGAGAAAGGACACGGTTTGCTTCTCTTATAGCGGCTTCCCTCCTCTCTCTTTCCTCGGCAAGGCGAGTCGCCGCTTCCCTTGCCTTTCTTTCTGCCTGGCGGGCTTTAAGCTCTTCAAGAGCACGGCGATTGGCGTTTTCTTCATTAACAGTCATTCTGTCTTCGGGAGTTCTGTCGTCAGAAGCGAACTTGAATATGCTAAACGACTCACCGTCAAGCTCGTCACGTGTGTGGGGGGCTGTAACGTTTACAACAACCGTCTCTTCGGGCTTTTTTTCGGTCTGTGGCTCTTCGCTAAGCTCGGTCACCTCTAAAACAGGCTCTTTTATATCCTCCTTTGGAAGCTCGGATTCGACAACGGTCTGTGCCTGCTTTGACTCAGGAGCTATGGGAGGACGGGGGTCGCCTTTCATTCTGTAATTATCGCTTGCACCCGTGAAGCGAGGCACGTATGTGGCATAAATCCGAGGACGGTCATCACTTTTTATGGGTGTATTATATTTTTCGTTCACACAAAACACATCGGGAACTGAAAATTCGTTGGATTCGTCAGTGCTTTCCGACTCGCAGGATAAATCTGGCTCTTGCATACTTGAAGGCACCGCATCCTCTTCAACTTTCTTGGGTACGTCGGATTCAAAAACCAAGCCGGGGGTACGCTCTGTTTTAAAAATAAGACCTATTTCATCGGTCTCAGCTTCAAAATTAAACTCAATAGGCTGCGAATTCTTTTCGTTATTATTGTTTTCCAAAATCATACCTCCCCTTTTTTACAAAGCCGTTGTTTTGCACACTCTGCTAACAGGACTGCCGCAGCACAGGACACGTTCATTGAATTTACGCTTCCGTGAAGCGGTATAGAAAGAACAAAATCGCATTTTTCCCGAAGAAGTCGGGAAATGCCAAAGCCCTCACTTCCCAAAACGAGTGCAACCGCACCGCAAAGGTCGGCTTTATAGTAAGGTTCACCCCCCATATCAGCCGCATAGAGCCAAAATCCACGCTCCTTAAGCTCATCCGCCGTCATAGCAAGATTTGTCACCTTGGCTATACGCATATGTTCAAGTGCTCCCGCCGACGCCTTGCTCACCGTTCCTGTAAGTAGGGCGGCACGACGCTTAGGAATTATTACACCGTGTGCACCAAGGCACTCGGCACTTCTGATTATAGCACCAAGGTTGTGCGGGTCCTCTACTCCGTCGCATATTACGACAAGCGGCGACTCACCGCACTCCCTCGCATAATCTATAATTTCGTCGATTGTTGAATAATTACGCTCCGCTGCCACAGCAACTATGCCCTGATGCCGCCCTCCTGCCGTGAGGCGGTCAAGCTTTTTGCGGTCGGTTTCAAATATCGGAATTTTACGCTCTGCGGCAATACCGAGCAAAAGAGTGATAGACCCCTCTCGCTCTCCGCCTTGAACGTATATCTTATCTATATCTCTTCCTGAATCGAGCAGCTCCTTTACGGAATTTCTGCCAAAAAGCACGTTTTCGGAAAGGGCAATATCCTCATCGTGCATACGTGCCTCACTTCTCTTTGTATACTCGCCTCTTTTAGGCTTTTGTCTTTCGTTTTTATAACTCACGGTCCTAAAACCTCACTATCTTATAACTATACAGTATAATTATAACATATATTTTAAAGTTTGTACAGTATTTAAAATAAAAATTTTCGTATTTTTTGTCAAAAAACAAAAAAAGGTGCGGTTGACACCGCACCTTTTTTCTGAGGCTATGTATTAGTCTCTTGCTGCTCTTTTTGCTGCGAAGCACTCGCTGCAATAAACAGGCTTTCCTTCGGTAGGCTGGAAGGGCACTTGGCAATCTTTGCCGCACTCAGCACACTGTGCATCGAACATTTCTCTTGCACTCTTCTGAGCATTCTTCTTTGCAGCACGGCATTCCTTGCATCTTGAGGGCTTGTTTTCAAAGCCACGAGATGCATAGAACTCCTGCTCACCTGCGGTGAACACGAACTCATTGCCACAATCTTTGCACTTCAATGTCTCGTCCTGGTACATTCCTTTTTTTCCTCACTGATATTTTTTTGCCCTTAGACGGATTCCAACCGACGCCTTTGTAAACAACGCTCTCCCTTAAGCTACCGGGGCATATAAGCATAATAATCAAACGTCCGACACAGAGCCGAGTCCCTTACGCAGGGTCTTCAGCATTCTTGCCTTGGCGTTATCTACGGATTTTGCACTTTTTCCAAGCTTTCTCGCAATTTCAGCAGTTTTGTCACCCCTCAAACAGAGCAAAAAAACATCGTACTCATAATCGGAAAGCAGCTTGCGTGCCGAGTCCAAAAGAAGCTCTCGTTCCTCTTCCCTTTCAAGACGAGATTGAATTCCGTCGGAAACGGGTATGTCAGACACGTCGAATTCCACGGTAGGAACAGAGCTTTTGACCTTTTTTGCATAATCTATGACAGCGTGCGTGACGCAAATCTTTGCGTATAATCCAAAAGTAACCTTACCGTCTAACGTATAGGTTTCCACAGCACGGCGAAGTGAAAAGCAAGCCTCGGAATAAACGTCTCTAAAATCAAGAGAGAAAGAGCCTGCAATGCTCGCAAGCATCGGCTCAAAGCGACGAACAATTTCCTCAAAGGAAGCCTCATCACCTGTGCGACAAGATATTATAAGCTGCTCAACGTTCTGCTCGTGCAATGAACTCATATAATAATTTCTCCGTACACCACTATTATATCTTTTAAATATTTTTTTGTCAAGAGTTTTTCATAAAAAAGATACATTTTTCCTCTTTTTTGTGTCATATTGCACAAAAATCTGCTGGTTAAATTTGTCAATTAATACCAGCGTTACGTCAAATATTCAAGCCTGCCTGTGGAAGCAAAAAATATACCTCTGTAAACTCCGTCGGGCTTATTTTCAAAATTTTGCTTAATCCGTTCAGCCTCTGCCATCGAATTTACAACTATCGCAGTTCTCATAATTTCTCCGTACCTGTCAGATGCAACGAGAGTAACTCTGAAACGGTTTGCCTCAGCTTCCGTTATATACGATTCAAGCGATGCACCGCTGTCGGTAAGTGAGATATACTTAATTGCCTGACGCAAGCTACGCTCTCTGAACTCGGGATCAAGCCTGTCATAAAGCTCCGACGCTACTTTACGCCCCGTCTCAGAAATCATATAATAACGCTCGCCATCCACCTCATCGTAATAAAGATGCTCGTCCTCGACAAGCTCACGCAAGCACTCGTCGTAATCAAAGGAAATGACCTCAACGTTCTTCATAATAATAGTCATAAAGGTTGTGTGGTCAATCGGATGTGCAATATTATCAAGCAAAAACATTAAAAAGACCTTAATGTCTAGCATTGTGTTAAGCACACTTTCCTTATTTCTCTTCATTTAAATATATCCTTTCAATTTGATAAGACTACCCGTGGAGAAGCAAAAGAGGCTTCTGTCCACGGGTAGTCCTTATGCCCTCTTTGGGATCAGTCGTCAAAACGGCTGTAATAATCCTCATAATCCTTCAGCTTTGCATCTGTGAAGACGAAATTGCCGAAGCCGTCAACCTCAACCTTGCTAAGCTCGTCAGAAGAGAACGAGAAGTTTTGATTGAACAGAATGGGTACGATAGGCATTTCTTCTATAAGAATCTTTTCAGCAGAATAGAGTGCGGAGGCACGTGCCGATGCACTTGTAGCATTGTACGCAGCGGTAATATACGCATTGTAATCAAGGTTAGACCAGCCGCTTATGTTGACACGCTGCGTCGCACTTGCAAAATCAACACCGCAGCCGCCAAAGGCAGTTGAGAATGATGCAAGACCAACAAACGCATCGTTGGTGTAATACTGCCAATCAACAGCAATTACGTCAAATCCGGTATAGTAGGTATCCGTTGCAGCATCATATCTGTCATCGGTAGCCTTAAAGTTCTTGTCATAAGCCGACTCGTTGCCAAGGGCTCTGCTCTTTACAATATACTGAATCCAAGAATCGTGAGCATCAATCTTATTTTCGGTTACTTTATTAACAACAACGCCGAGATATTCAATCTCGACATCAAAGCCAAGCTGTTCCCACGCCGCTTTAACAAGCTCTGCTATAACCTTACTCTGATGATCGTCATTGACTGTGAGAATGAAGCTTCTGCCGTAAGTATCGAGATGCTCCTTGACCTCAGGCTCTGCAAGAAGTTCCTGTGCAGCCTTAATGTTTGCAGAAGCGGAAATGCTTGCTGTGCTTGCACTTCTGAAGCTCTTACCCGTTGCAATGTTTTCAACGACCGAAGGAACGAAGCCGGTTGCAGCCTTGCCGAATACGATAGCGGATGCTATTGCATTACGGTCTATGGCAAGAGAGAGTGCCTGCCTTACCTTAGCATTGCTGAATATGGGGTTTTCGTGGTTAAACACGTAAGAATATGATGAATATGTATCTGCAACGGTAGCATCGTTCTTATGTGCCTTTCTGTCCGAAATAGGAGCATCGCACATATAGAAGATAGTATTGTTCTCGATTTGAGAATAAGTACATTTTACTTCACTTCCGTCAGGATTATAGAAAGAATAAAGCTTGTATGGTCTTACAACGTCGTCATAATCCTTTTCGTTATACTCCTGATGATATCCCTTGTTTCTTTCCAGCTTAAACGATGCGTTTTCGGTTTGATCATAGTCAAGCTCAACAACCTGGAAAGGACCGTTAAATACCATAGTACCGGTCTGCTTGGACCAGAAGCCCTCGGAGCTTTCATACTTATCCTGTCTTACCGGAGCTGTAGCAATGGAAGCAAGATTTCTGAGAAGCTGCTCGGGATCTGCACCGGGTCTGTATTTAATCTCAAGCGTATATGCGTCAAGCTTAGTTACGCCGAGGTCATAAAGGGAAATACCCTCAAGACCGTTCTTTATGCTTACCGCATTTTCAATATCAAAAAGAAGAGCTGCGGCAGGGTTTGCATTTTCGGGATTGAGAAGAATATTTCTCCAAGCGAAGATGAAATCGTCTGCTGTTAAGCGTACATTGTCGGACCAGTAGGTCTCTTCAAGCTCTACGACAATCGTAAACTCATCTTCCATAATTTCATAATCATCGGCTGCAGCCGTCTCTAAGTCTCCGTCCTCGTCAATTCTGAAAAGAGGCTCAAAAACAAGGCTGATAACCTGCGTGGCGTTGTCATCCACATAGTACTCAGACGGGTCGAAATCATAAATCTCCTCGCCAAGGTAAATCGGAATACGTGCACCCGGGTTGTCAGGCTCACCGCAAGAGGTGAGGACGGTGCCAAAGCCTACAAGCATCGCCAAGCTCAAAATCAATGAAATAATTTTTTTCATATTTTCCTCCAATGGGAATATTTTTGCGTAATTAAACTTTACTACTATATTCTATCACAAAATACATTTTTTTGCAATGTTTAATTTTACTATAAAGAAATTTCGTCGTTTTGCATAAAAAATCGACCTCACGGTTGTGCAAAACGCTTAGTTATAACACGGTTGAATATTATATTGATGCTATGGGAACAATCATTTTTGGAATTAAAAGGAAGGCGGTTAAAACAAGCTGATGAACAATTACTTTTTGCACGGCGGTGACGAGGCTCGCTTTTTAAGCGACCTTGCCTCTGAAAGAAGACGGGCGGACGTGTCGGTGGACGGAATTTCATACAACAGAGAAAGGTGTCCTGTCGGAACCTGGGAGCGAATAAACATATACACCGACGAGGGTGAAAAAAGCATTGGACGACCCCGAGGAAATTACGACACGCTGAACACAAGACGGCTCGACCTTCTTGACTACGAGGGGATTGATGATGCAAAGAACGAAATCGCCGAGGAATTATGCTCTCTTTTCGACAAAAACGACGTTTTTCCACGGAGAATTCTCGTTGTCGGCTTTGGAAACAGAGAGCTTGCACCCGATTCAATAGGTCCTCTTGCAGCATCTAAAATAAAGCCGACACTCCACATAAGCAAGAGTGACGAAAAGGCGTTTTCTGCCCTTGAATGCTCGGAAATTGCCGTGTTCTGCCCCGGAGTTACGGCAAGAAGCGGACTTGACTCCGCCTTTATTACGGAAAGCGTGTGCCGCACCGTTATGCCAGATGCGGTAATTGCAATAGATGCCCTAGCCTCTCGCTCCCCTGACAGACTCGGCACAACTGTGCAAATTTGCGACACGGGTATCTTCCCCGGCACGGGGCTTGGGAACGGGAGGAGTGCTGTGAGCAAGACAACGCTCGGAATTCCCGTTTTTGCAATCGGGGTTCCCACTGTAATGGATTCACGCCTGTTCGGGGATATATCGGAGAGGGGTATGTTCGTTTCGCCAAAGGACATAAACGGACTTGCTGAAACAGCGGCTGATATAATTGCGGGCGGAATAAATCAGGCTTTCGGTATAGATTTTTAAACAAAGCAGCGAGGCGGAAAACACACCGTCTCGCTGCTTTTCGCTATGCCTTTCATTTCGGCAACTCGCCGAAGCAATGAAAATTTTCACGCTTCTATTATATTATAATATCGTCTAAAGGACGCTTCGGCACAACGTGAGTGCCATCTTTGGCTCTGTAATACTTTATATCATCGCCCACAGCATCTACAATTTCGACCTCTTCACTAGGCACACCGAGTGCTATTACGAGAGTAGGAAAATAATCTTCTTTTGAAAGCAAGCGACAGATTTCGTTTTTGTTGAAGCTGCGGAATATACAGCCTCCAAGCCCCATCTCCCTTGCTGTCAGAAGAATGGACTGTGCCGCAATGCCCGCATCTATCAGAAGATTTGCATCAGGTTCGTTTTTTGACCAAAGGACGATATAAGCCGTCGGCTTTTCGCACTCGTTCGGTCGCCAGCCGCCTAAATATGCCGCAAAGGCAAGCGAGGAAAAAATCCCGTCGCAAGCAGCCTTATCCAACGCAGGGGTAAAGCGAAGACGCTGAAGATTTCCCGCAGAGGCGCTGAGCCTTGCACCTTCTACCATTGAGCGAATCTCATCGAGGCTTGGTATACGCTCTTGGGAAAATCTTCTGAATGAGCGATTTGATTTAATAAGCTTTAAAATTTCCACATAAAAAACCCCTTTAATAAACGAAATCGAACTCAAAATCGTAAATATTTACAGTGTCACCCTCATTGACACCTGCCTCACGAAGCTTGTCGATAACGCCGTTCTTGATAAGAACACGCTGGAAGAAATTGAGCGATTCGTAATCGTCAAAATTGATTTGACCCATAAAGTTGTAGAGCCACTCGCCCTCGACGTAAAAAATTCCGTCTCTTTGCTCAACACGGGTATCCCTGACACCCGGGGAGGAAATAGCAGCCTCCTCGGGAGAGTATTCCGCCTCGTAAACCGTAAGCGGCGGTAGCTCTGTGAGCTTTTTCACTGTGAAACGAACGAGCTCGGAAAGCCCCTCACCCGTTATAGCTGATACGTATACCACAGGTGAGCCAAGCTCCTTTGCAAGTTCAAGGAATTCAAGAACCTCTTTTGATTCAAGGTCGGCAGTGTCGGTCTTGTTTGCGACTATAATTTGCGGCCTTTTTGCAAGCTCGGGAGAATATTTTGCAAGCTCGGCATTGATTTTTTCCAAATCCTCTTTCGGGGTTCTGCCGTCCGTACAAGCAATATCGACAACGTGAAGTATAAGCCTACATCTGTCCACGTGGCGTAAGAATTCGTGACCGAGCCCAAGCCCCTCTGATGCCCCCTCTATGAGTCCCGGTATATCGGCAGCGAGAAAGCCCTTTCCCTCTCCTGTCGAAACCACACCCAGATTGGGCGAAAGGGTTGTGAAATGGTAGTTTGCTATTTTCGGCTTTGCAGAGGATATGCGGGAGAGAATCGAGGATTTTCCTACGTTCGGGAAGCCTACGAGTCCAACCTCTGCGAGCATTTTCAATTCGAGGACAACCTCACGCTCCTCACCCTTTGTTCCGCTTTTTGCAAAGCGAGGAATTTGACGTGTAGGGGTTGCAAAATGTCGGTTGCCCCAGCCGCCTCTGCCGCCCTTTGCAAGCACGAATTCATCGGACATAGCCATATCGTGAATTATTTTGCCGCTCTCGGGGTCCTTTATGAGTGTTCCCGGCGGGACGCTGATTATTACGTCGGCACCCGTTTTGCCGTGCATCTTTGCACCCTTACCGTTTTCTCCGTGCTCGGCAATAAATTTTCTTTTGTACCTAAATGCCAGAAGAGTGTTTGCACCCTCGTCGATTTTTACAACGATATTACCGCCACGTCCTCCGTCACCTCCGTCAGGACCGCCTGCTGCTACGTATTTTTCACGGCGAAACGAGACTGCGCCGTTGCCGCCGTCGCCCGCCTTTACGTAAATCTTTATCTTATCTATAAACATATTTTCTCCTTTCTTGTCGGAGCATCTTACGCCTTTGTGGAATCGTCACCCTTTTGCCTTATAATAAGCTTTATCGGAGTTCCCTCAAAGCCAAACGCTCCCCGCAAGCAGTTTTCGATATAACGTCTGTAAGAGAAATGGAACAGCTGCTCGGAATTGCAGAAAATTACAAAGCTTGGCGGAGCTACTGAGGTTTGCGTTATATAATAAATTTTAAGACGCTTACCCTTATCCGACGGGGGCTGAACACGTGTTGTCGCATCGTTTAACAGGTCGTTGAGCATACCCGTGGTGATTCGCTTTCTTGACTCGGCATAAACCTTGTTTATAAGCTCGTAAATTCCCGCGCATCTCTGTCCTGTAAGAGCGGAAACGTAGATTATAGGTGCGTATGGCATATATGCAAGTGCAGTTCTGATATTTTTGTTGTAGGTGTTTGTAGTGGTGTTATCCTTCTCAACAGCATCCCACTTGTTAATGACGATGATGCAAGCCTTGCCCGCCTCGTGGGCAATTCCGGCAATACGCTCGTCCTGCTCGGTTACACCGTCCGCCGCATCAATCATAAGAAGACATACGTCGGCACGCTCTACCGCCATATTTGCACGGATGACGCTGAATTTTTCAATTCTGTCCTCCACCTTTGCCGCACGGCGAATGCCCGCAGTATCTATAAAATTGTAAACTCCGTGCTCGTTTTCAATCCTTGTATCGACAGCATCACGTGTCGTTCCCGCAATATTGGAGACAATAACTCGCTCCTCACCGCACATACGGTTGATTATTGAAGACTTACCCGCATTCGGCTTGCCTATTACGGCGACGTTTATAACGCCCTCATCCTCATCGGAAGCACCTGAAAAATCGCACTCCTCAATCACCGCATCGAGCAAATCTCCCGAGCCTGTTCCGTGAAGCGAGGAAATCGCAATCGGCTCACGCTCAAAGCCAAGCTCGTAAAACTCGTAAAATTCATACGGCAATTCACCGACACGGTCAATTTTGTTGACTATCGGAATTATAGGCTTGCCTGATTTTTTCAGCATTATCGCAATATCACGGTCATCGGCAACAAGCCCCGCTCTGACGTCGCACATAAATATTATAACGTCAGCGGACGCTATTGCAACCTCTGCCTGAGTCCTCATTTGCTTTAAAATGGTATCATCGCTTTTCGGCTCTATACCGCCTGTGTCTATGAGTATAAATTTCTTTTCACACCATTGCGCCTCGGCGTATATTCTGTCACGGGTCACTCCGGGAGTGTCCTCGACTATTGATCTGCGTTCGCCTATAAGCTTATTAAACAGCGTGCTTTTGCCGACGTTAGGTCTGCCAACAATGGCAACAATAGGTTTTGGCATATTTTTACCTCGCTTTCTGTGCCCCCTTTTATAGCGGCACGGCTACGGTTTATTCCGAATGATTTGTTCGGAATCGTAACAAAATTTAGTTTTCTATAAGTGAATTCACAAAATCATATCCGTCCGCATCCGAGATTCCGACACGAACCCCAAGATGCTCCTCAAGCTCCGAGACACTCATACCGCAAAGGAATACGTCCTCACCGAAGCGAAGAGCGTTACGGGGAATGAAGACTCTTTCTCCAAGCTCCTTTCCTTTTAACTGCTCGGCTATATCCTTGCCCGTAAGAAGCCCTGAAACAGTAATGCTTTCACCAAAGAAGTTGTTTATGATTTTGTAAACTTTAATTGACAAATTCGGATATATACCCGATACCCGTGTTGCAATTTCGGAAATCATAGGATAAGATGCAACGCCCGTTACAACCGAAACTGTTCGAGACGGCTTGCTTTTGCTTTTAACAAAATCCGCCATTCCGTCCTCGCTCTCATCTATAAACGAACGCATCATTCCAACGCCGTTTTCTATTTGAGCATATTCCTCATAATAGTCCGCATCGGGAAGCGGAAGTCCTGCCTTTATATAGAACTCGTCCGCCGCAAAAAACATACGTGAGCCGTGACGCAGAAGCATCTTTTCAGCAAAGGCATCTACGGCATCAATAACCGCCCTTGCCTCATCCTTGGTAAAATCGGTAAGCGGATAGAGCTTGTCCCTAAATTTTGTCAAGCCCGCAGGAACCACCGATACACTCCCCATATTAGGGAAAAGACGTGAGAGATCGCTCATCGTGCGAACAAGCTCCTCACCGTCGTTGATGCCCTTGCAAAGCACGATTTGACCGCACATAGAAAGCCCTGCATTCTTAAACTCATCAAGGTAGCGAAGAACCTCACCCGCACGCTTATTCTTCATCATTTTCACACGCAACTCCGGATTAGTGGTGTGAACAGATATGTTTATGGGAGAAAAACGCATTTTTACTATACGTTCTACGTCGGAATCGGACATATTTGTAAGCGTTATATAATTGCCGTGAATAAACGAAAGGCGAGAGTCGTCGTCTTTAAAATACAGCGATTTGCGAAGCCCCTTTGGATTCTGGTCTATAAAGCAAAAAATACATCCGTTTTTGCACGACTGCTTTTCATCCATAAGGGGTGTCTCGAAATCAAGACCTATGTCATCATATTCTCCCTTTTTCACTGTTACTGTAAAGCGTGCGCCGTCTCTTTCACATTCCAGAGTTATATCACGCTCCGCAAGATAAAAGCGGTAATCAAGAACGTCCCTTATCTCATTTCCGTTTATTGAAACAAGAAAGTCGCCCTGAAGTAAGCCGCACCTATCTGCATAAGAATTTTTCTCAATCTCGGTTATCTTTACCATTGCTTTTTCTCTTTTCCGAAGAAAATATTGATTTTGAAATCCGTCTTGCAAGCAAAGCTGCCTCTGTAGCAAGAACAGTAATTAACGTGCATATAAAAAATCCGCCTATGTCAATCCAAACGTCGCTAACGGCGGGACCGCGCCCTGAAAAAATCTGAATAGTCTCGTCAATAAATGCAATGACAAGAGCAAAGAAAATGCTCTTTGCCGCAAAAAACAGACGGACTTTACGTCGTTTGGCAAGCACAAGCACGAGCAAGGTGACTTCAATTCCAAGCAAGCCGTACTCGGCAAAATGGGCAATTTTTCTGATATTTTTGATTATAAAAGAGCCAAGCATTGTGTCAGGTGAAATTAACTGAGAAATAGTCTCTTTCAGACCGTCACTCTGTTCTGTTGACTGTACGGGAGATTTTATCGAATTTGAAAATATGAAAATTACGGTTCCTACCACGAGGGTGGCAAGAAGAATCGCCACACATTTTCGAAAAGCGGTCAGTGACGACAAATACGATTTGCTTTTTTCGAGCATAAAATCTCCTCTCTTGTTTATTTCCACAAAGGGCTTGGGGTTTTTATTTCTTTTCAAAGCGAGTGCTTTTTTTGGAAATGCCGAGCATTTCGGGATTTACGCCCCTTTCGGCAAGATATTGCAACGCCTCGGCAGACCCGCTCTTGCCCGCAATGAGCATCAGCCTTACGCTCTTCTCTCTGTCGAATTCAACGCCGAAGCCGTCCGCATAGCACTTTGCGTACATATATCTGCCCTTTGACACAAGCTCCTCAACATAAGTCGGGTCGTGCCGTGCAGCAGCTCTGAAATACGAAAATGCGGCTTGCGGGTCCTGCTTGACGACAGAAAGTCGCTCCTCCTCTTCCCTCTCTACATCCTCAGAAACCTCGCCCTCAAGCAAAAGGGTATCACTTCGGTATTCGGGGGTGTGAAAAGGGATAAGAGAAATTGAAGTTATATCGGGGTCTATGACGGCACCGAGGGTATACACCATTCCAAGATAAAGCTGTGCCTCGACACAGCCCCTTGCGGCAGAGTCCCTCATATAGTCTATTGCTCGTCTGAAATTCTTACGTACGCCTATTCCGCTTATGTACATAACGGCAAGGTTATACGCTGCCTCTCCGCCCTCAAGGGTAGATGCAAACGAAAAGAAGGATTTTGCCTCACTCTCGTTCCTCTCAACTCCTATTCCGTGAAAGAGGCAGTAGCCGTAATTGAACGCCGCCTCGACGTCTCCGTCTCTTGCACAGTCACGGAACATTGCCGCCGCCCTCTCATATTCTCCGTCCATAAACAGAACCTTGGCTTTTTTGTTGTCACACATAAGGCTCCACCTTTTGCACTTCTTTGATGAAAATTACGAGCCGACGGTAAATTTTGTACCCTCTTTCGTATCTATGAGTGTAATTCCCCGCTCCGCAAGCTCGGCTCTGATAGCATCAGCCTCGGCATAGTTCTTTGCCGCCTTTGCCGCACGTCTTGCCTCTATTTTTTCTTCGATGTACTTTAAAAGCTCTCCGTCAACGCCGGAGCCTTCAGACTCGCTCTTTTGCTCGTTCAGCTTCTTTGCCGCCTCCATAAGACCGAGGGAGAGAACCTTTTCAAAGTCCTCAATGAGTGCCAGCTTTGTCGCATCGTTAGTCTTGAGCTTGAATACGTCGTAAAGTGCGGTCACCGCAAGTGAGGTGTTGAGGTCGTTGTCAAGTGCATCGGTAAAGCGGCGCTTGCCCTCTGCAAGCACTTCCCCGTCAACCTCTCCGTCAGGCTTAAGTCCCGCAACACGGGAGATGAGCTTGCCATAGGCAACCTTGGCATTGTCGAGATTCTCCCACGAGAAGACGAGATTCTTTCTGTAATGGGACTGCATACAGAAATAACGGTATACAAGCGGGTCATAGCCCTTTTCTTCAAGGAGCGAAACGGTCAAGAACTCACCCTTGGATTTCGACATCTTTCCTGAATTTGTATTCAAGTGATGAACGTGGAACCAATAGTTGCACCATTTATGACCGAACGTGGATTCGCTCTGTGCGATTTCGTTGGTGTGGTGAGGAAATGCGTTGTCTATACCGCCGCAGTGAATGTCAAGATATTCACCGAGGTGCTTTCTTGCAATGCACGAGCACTCGATGTGCCAGCCGGGGTAGCCTATGCCCCAAGGGGAATCCCATTTAAGCTCCTGATCGTCGAATTTCGATTTTGTAAACCACAGAACGAAGTCCGCCTTGTTACGCTTGTTTGTGTCTGCCTCAACGCTCTCTCTTACGCCAACCTCAAGGTCATCCTCGCTAAAATCGCCGAAGACGTAGTATTTGTCAAGCTTGGAAATGTCGAAATAAACGTTTCCGCCCGCCTCGTATGCATATCCCTTTTCGAGCAGCTCCTCGACCATTTTTATAAATTCGGGTATGCAGTTGGTTGCAGGCTCTATAACGTCGGGATTTTTGATATTGAGCTTTTTCGCATCGGCAAAAAATGCATCGGTATAAAATGCGGCTATTTGCATAACCGTCTTCTTTTCTCTTTTTGCACCTTTAAGCATCTTGTCCTCGCCCGTGTCACCGTCGCTGCTGAGGTGTCCGACGTCGGTGATGTTCATTACTCGGCGTACGTCATAGCCGACGTAGCGAAGATACTTTTC
This sequence comes from Eubacteriales bacterium, assembly GCA_045655765.1. Taxonomy (GTDB): domain Bacteria; phylum Bacillota; class Clostridia; order Oscillospirales; family CAG-272; genus UBA1740. The sequence continues at coordinate 19,397 of JAZOQA010000001.1, forward strand.
AAGCACGTCCTCCATAGTATAAGTACGAAGATTTCCTATATGTGCAAAATGATAAACGGTAGGACCGCAGGTGTACATTGTGACCCTGCCCTTTTCGTTTGGGACGAAATCCTCCACCGTTCTTGTAAGTGAGTTATATATACGCATAGCGTTTCCTTTCCGAGTCGGAATATATAAAGAGCATCCGACCTTTTGTCAAAATTTCAAATTACAGTATATTATAACAAAAATATTTGTTTTTGTCAATACACGCACGTGAGATTTTCGCACATAATGTCATAGGGAAACGCTTTTTCCCGTCTTTTGAGAAACTTTTGCACCCCTTTGGTGTTTTTTCGCCTAAGCCCCTTGCATTTTGTGAAAAAATTTGGTATGATATAATTAAATAAATATTTTTTGGAGCTTAAAATGAATAAAGATAACGAAGTTAAATCACACGGCTACTACTCGTCGCTTACGGGTATACACCGTGCTATTCCCATAATACTTATCGCCGTCGGAGTCTTTGTGACTATATGCTTCTTCACAGCATCCACCACAGGCTGGCTCGGAGCAAAAATCGTAAGCATCCTGCTCGGACTTTTTTCATACGGCGGCTATCTCTTCCCTGCTTTGCTTATACTGCACGGAATTTTCTATCCATCCGACGTTGCAAAGCACCGCACCGTTTCGAGAATAATTTTTTCGTTAGTTGCAATTATCTCGGTTTCCGTGATAGCTTACGCCGTGTATCACATTTCGGCGAAGCCCGAATTTACACCCGCAAGCTACTACGAAATGGGCCGGGACCTTACTGCGGGCGGTGTTGTCGGAAGCATTCTTGCTTACGGTATAATTAAGATTTTCGGCTCGGTCGGACTTATTATAATTACCTCATCGGTGTTTGCTATATATTTTGTTTATTTCTTTGCAAGCGGTCACGGCTCTTTCGGCAAGGCTTGTCTTGGAATTCTTACAGTATTTGCGAGCATCGGTGCATTCTTTGAAAGAGGAATTAAGGCTCTGTTCGGAGGCTTTAAAAATTTCAAGAAAAAAAAGCAAGAGCGAATTTCGAGCGAAAAGCTCGAGGAGCTTGGAGACGATGAGTTCATTATTGCGCACAACGGTATGCAGAATTTCACAATCCGCAGTCTTGGAATAGAGGAAACGAAGAGTGCAGAGTCAATGGAGGAAAATCCTCTTTTGCGTGACAAGGTTCATATCAAAAGTGAGGTTAACGACAGCGAAAAAGCAAGCTACACAGCACAAGGACAAGCATTTACAAAAGACAACTGCGAAAGACGCAAAACCGTGTACCGTGACACGTCTGTGCTTGACGATTTTGTTGAAGCCGATAACAACGGCACCGCTTACACCTTTTACGACGACCGAGCATCTCAAGGCTCACGCACCTCAGACAGTGCCGAAAGTATTTTTACAAGGGATTTTGACCCGTTCGATATTTCGGCAAACGAAAGACTTGCGGCAAAGCCCTCCAGCAAGGCGAGAACGGTAGAGTCAAAGCCTAAGCAGAGCTTCAGCGAGGATATTTCAAGCATAACCGAAGAGGACGTCGAGCGTGCCAGAAGACGTGCTGAATTCGAGCTTAAAAAGCGTTCTTTACTGAATTCAGTCAGTGTGGAGAAAAAGCCCGAGCTTGACACTCACCCCGAAGTCGAGACCGTCAAGGCTGAAAGCACCGTCGAAGAAGCCGCAAGCACGAATTTTATAAACGAAAGCGTAAATTTTTACGCCGAAAAAGAGGACACCTCTTATATAACTTTGGAAAAAGAGGAGGCTGAGCCTTGCGAATTTTCCTCAGCTTCAACCGACAAGGAAGAGCAAAGTGCTCCTCTTTTCGCCGTAAATGATGAGAAAAGACTTGATTCTGATATCGAATCAAGGTATGCGAGGGTTGCACGCTTCTCCGATGCTATTACTCAAGTGAGTGCTCCGAAAGCCGAGAGAATCGAAGAAGAAAAAGCGGCACCAACAATAGAAAGCTATTCCGTTCCCGAATTTACTCCATTGACTGGCGATGATGATTCTGCGGATTTTGACGAATACACCGAAAATCCCCAAGGTGGGTGTATTACTCTTGAACGCGAGAGGCTCGTTACCGTCCCCGACGATATGTATTCATTCGCAGAGGACGAGGAGGCTTCCGCACAGGAGACTGACGGTGAATTTGAAGAAGAATTTGAAGAAGATAATGAAAAAGAGCCTCAAATCATTCCCGAAAACGAAAGAAATCCACAGATAGATGCGTATCGCAATATGTTCCCAGTGCTTGATAGAGAGGACGATGCTGACAGCTCGGAAAGCGAGGGCTTCGTCTTCAGTCACGCAGAGCCTCCCGCAGAGGACGAGCCTGCCGCAAAGACTTTAGAGGATGACGAGAGCGAGCCGCCCTTTGATGCAGATAAGGCTGATGAGCCTGAGGAAGAACCAAAGCCGAAGAAGCCCGACTATTCGCACTATCGCTTCCCTCCTATTGACATTTTGTCCGAGGAAACGGACGAAACGAACGACGATATACAGGCTGAAATTGAGGATAACGCAAACAAGCTTATTTCCACCCTTGAATCGTTTAAAGTAAAGGCTTCGATTAAGGGCGTTGACCGTGGTCCCCGTATTACCAGATATGAGGTCGTCCCCGCAACGGGAGTAAAGGTCAGCTCCGTAATGAGTCTTCAAGCAGACCTTGCCTTAAACCTTGCGGCAGAGGGCATCAGAATGGAGGCTCCAATTCCCGGAAAAAGCGCCATAGGCTTTGAAATTCCCAACAAGCACCCCTCTACCGTAAGACTGCGTAGTCTTCTTGAAAACGAGGAGTTTGTAAATTCAAAATCGAAAACAATCGTCTGCATAGGAAAGGACGTTGCAGGCTGTCCTGTTTTCGGAGATATTGCAAAAATGCCCCACGTGCTTATAGCCGGTGCAACAGGTATGGGTAAATCGGTTTCCATAAACTCGATAATGATAAGTATGCTTTACAAGGCTCGTCCCGACGAGGTCAAATTCATTATGATTGACCCGAAAAAGGTCGAGTTTGCGATGTATAACGGCATTCCTCACCTGCTTATTCCTGTAGTAACAGAGGCAAAGCAGGCGGCAGGTGCACTTATGTGGGCCGTCGGCGAGATGAACAAGAGATACGAGATGATTGAACAAATGCGTGTACGTAACATTGATATGTACAACGAAAAGGTTGCAAATAACCCGTCCCTTGGTGATCCGATGTGCAAAATCGTCATAGTAATAGACGAGTTAAACGAGCTTATGCTTCAGGTCAAGGACCCCGTAGAGGGACTTATAATGAGCATTGCACAAAAGGCACGTGCCGCAGGAATACACCTCATAATAGGTACGCAAAGACCGTCAGTTGACGTCATTACGGGCGTCATAAAAGCGAATATCCCTTCACGTATTTCGTGTAAGGTTATGTCGAATACCGACTCAAGGACCATACTTGACCAAAAAGGAGCGGAGGACTTGCTCGACAAGGGTGATATGCTCTTCTTCCCCGTAGGAAAGCCAAAGCCCGCAAGAGTTCAGGGTGCTTTCGTCTCCGACGGCGAGGTTGAGGAGATTATGGAATTCCTCAAAAATCAAAAGAACGGCGACGCTTATAACGATGAAATTCTCGAGGAAATCTCCAGAAATGCACAAAAATGCAACAAAAAGAGTTCCAACGATGACGATGACGACGATACGGACGAGGAGGATACCAGAGGAATTCTGCGTGACCAAAAGTTCCTTGATGCTGTAAACATTGCTCTGACAACAAGAAAAATTTCCACCTCTATGCTCCAAAGAAAGCTCTCTATAGGATACGGCAGAGCCGCAAAATACGTGGATTATATGGAGGATATGGGGGTTGTAGGCGAGCAAAACGGTCAAAAGGGGCGTGAGGTTATGATGACACTCGATGAATGGCACGAAAAGCTTGCCAGAGTAAGCCTTGACGATTAACCAAAAAAATTAAGGAGACAGAAAATGATTGCTATTCTTTTAGCCGACGGCTTTGAGGAAATAGAAGCCCTCACTCCCGTCGATATATTAAGACGTGCAGGTCTTTACGTAAAGACTGTCGGCATAAGCTCGAAAATTGCAGTCGGCTCACACGGCATTCCCGTCGTTTGCGATATGACAGCCGACGAGGTAGAGCTTGACGAGGTCACGACGGTAGTATTCCCCGGCGGAATGCCCGGCTCTTTGAACCTCGATGCTTGTGATTTTACCGACAAAATCATAGAGGCGGTAAACAAAAAGGGCGGTATAATCGCCGCCATTTGCGCCGCTCCTCTCGTGCTCGGACGCCGTGGTCTCTTGAAAGGAAAGAAAGCGACCTGCTACCCCGGCTTTGAAAAGGAGCTTGTAGGTGCATTTATAACGAACGAGGGCGTCACCACAGACGGAAGCTTCGTCACAGCACGCGGAATGGGAGTCTCGCTTGAATTTTCGCTAAAGCTCACAGAGCTTATTGTCGGCAATGAAGAAGCTGACAAAATTGCTGTCGGAATTTGCAAAAGCAAGTAAATCAATGCCTCGTTCTCACGTCTTGGTGAGTTAAAAGAAAATCAAAAAAAATCCGCAATAAGGAAAACCAACAGAAAAATGATACTGAATCCAAAACAAAGACACATAGCCTACCGCTGTCCCGAATGTGGCGTTGCAACGGTTGGATTAGTTGGAAAATTCGCCCTCAAGGCAAATATGTTAAGGCTGAAATGCTCGTGTGAAAAGGAACCGTCGCTCGACATCGCAATTACGGGAGAGGGTAAAATCAGGCTCTCTGTGCCTTGTATATTCTGCAAGCAAAGCCACAGCTACACCTTAACAGAGGGGATTTTCTTCGACAAGGATAAATTTATGCTTAACTGCCCCTACTCGGGTATGGACATTGCATTTATAGGCGATGAGGACAGTGTAAACGAGGAGCTTTTGCGTACGGAGCGTGAGCTTGAAACTATTATGAAGGGCTTTGATGCACAGAGCCTTCGGGACTTACAGCCCCAAGATATGACAGAGGACGAAATTCTTCCCGACCCTGCCGTATACGACACTGTCAGATTTGTCGTAAAGGAGCTTGAGGACGAGGGAAAAATACACTGCCCCTGCGGCATTGGCGAGGGCTACGATATTAGATTTGCAGACGGTGGTATAGACGTATCCTGCCCCTCTTGCGGAGCATCGGTGCTTCTTTCTGTTACAAGCACTCACGCCGCAGAGGACTACGTCACTCTTGATTCGCTTGAACTTAAATAAACCCGTAGTATAAGAGAACTCCCCTGTAAATACCGTTAGCAAAAAGCCCCGGTGAATACTGCATAAGCTCTGCATCGTATTCGTTTGTGATAAAGCCCATCTCCACAAGGACGGCGGGCATTGCCGTGCGCTTCAGCACGTAAAGACCCGGGCGTTCTATGACTCCACGGTTTCTGAGGCCTGTAACCAAGCTCAGCTGATTTACTATATCGGTTGCAAGCTCGTACGCTTCTGTTGATGCTCTTGAAAATACAAGCGTTTCACAGCCCGTTGCGTTTGGATTTACAGCCGCATTTGTATGAAGCGACAAAAATATGTCCGCACCCCAAGAGTTTGCAAGATTTACACGGGTGGTGAGGCTTGTGGAATTGCTCGTTCCGAGGACCGTGTCGGGAGTAGGACGGGACAGCCTTGGCTCAAATTCGGGATTTGATTCAAAAAGCTGATAAAGCAATCTGCCTATGTTGTAGGTGATATTCTGCTCATAAAGTCCGTTGCCCTCCGCTCCGGTGTTGAAATCTCTCGGGTTATGCCCTTGGTCGATAAATACTTTTATACTCATACCATCTCCGATCCGTCGCTCTTATGCGACAAGTAATTCACGTGTACGATGCTCTTCCGGGATACGTACCTTGGGGAGGCGACACGTGATTTTCATTCTTATTATATGCTAAAATTCGAGGTTTTGTTAAAATGAACGGAATGAAGAGAATGTTGAGCTTCATACGCAGAGCCGCAGATGACTACGAAATGATAGCCGACGGTGACAGAATCGCTGTCGGCGTGTCGGGCGGCAAGGACTCGCTTGCCCTGCTTGCGACGCTTGCGGAAATGCGACGCTTCTATCCTAAAAAATACGAGCTTTTTGCCGTTACCGTGGATATGGGCTTCGAGGGTGCGGACTTTTCCGAAATCAAGGAGTTCTGCCGCAGATACGGCGTTAAACTAAAAATAGTAAAGACAGAAATTGCCAAGATAATTTTCGACGTGCGAAAGGAATCAAATCCCTGCTCTCTCTGTGCAAAAATGAGACGTGGCTCACTGCACGCTGCGGCAGTAGAGCTTGGATGCAACAAGGTTGCGCTCGGTCATCACTTTGACGATGCGGTTGAAACGTTTATGATGAATCTGTTTTTCGAGGGTCGGCTTGGTTGCTTTTCGCCCGTAACTTATCTTTCTAACAGAGAAATAACCTTGATACGCCCTATGATTTACGCAACGGAAAAGGACGTTTCCTACTTTGCAAGGCAGCGGTGTCTGCCCGTTATGGCAAGCCTTTGTCCCGAGGACAAGGCTACAGAAAGAGAAAATATGAAAAAGCTGCTTTCAGAGCTTGAAAAAAGCAACAAGGGCTTGCGTCACAGAATTTTCCACGCTATGTGCAGCGGCGGCATTGACGGTTTTAAAAATGCAGGACGCTATCCCGATGCGGGAGCACTGGAATAGGAGACTCTGTCGTATTTAGTCACAACCGAATAAAAAACGAGTGGAGACATTGTAATCGGTGCCTCCACTTTTGTTTTGTGCTTATTTCATTGATTTTGAGGTTAAAAACCTACTGTTTTCTCCATTTAAATTAGGTTTTTATTCTATTCTCGTCTCAGCGCTTTGAGGTATTTATATATGCCTCTGCGGTCGGAGAGCGAAGATTTTTGCAAAACATCCGTTTACCGCAATGGGCTGTATGAAAAACGGGGAGCCTCTATTTTTCTCTTTAAAAAGCTCAGCTTTTTAAGATAGAAGCGGTTTTACGCAGTTTCCCAGCCCATATTGTTATCACCGTCGTACTGACCCGAGCTTGCAATTACGTCAGCAGACGAGAAAAAGCTTGCACAAGGTGTTTCATAGGCTTTTCTTTCTGTCATAACTGTCTCCTTTTATAAAATTATTACCTTGTTTTTTCGGATTTTTCAACAAGAAAGAAATAAGGTGAGTCGGGAGAATTCAGAATACGAAATTCGGATGCACAAATTCTGAATCTGCTTAAGGTTTTGAAATATTCCCTCAGCATATCACCCTCGAGTGCCCCCTCCTCGTGTCCCGGGTATATTGCTATTATCAAAGCCCCGTCGGGTGCCAAAAGCTCAATCGCTGCCTCTACTGCGGGCATAGTCGTCTCTCTCATAGTGGTGACGCATTTTCTTCCGCTCCTCGGCAGATATCCGAGGTTGAACATTCCGCCCTTTATCTCTCCCTTTACGAATTCTTTTACTCGGTGGTGCGAGGCACATATAAGCTCATAATTTTCCAGGGCGTCGTTTTCCTGCAAATGACGCCTTGTAGACTCAAGTGCCTCCTCTTGTATGTCAAAGGCGTATACGTGCCCCTGCTCTCCTACTGCTTTAGATAGGAAAAGCGTGTCGTTTCCGTTGCCCATAGTGAAATCAACTACGGTGTCGCCAAGTCCGACGTGTTTTAATATAAAATACTTATGAAGACCTGTAAGATCAACCATTTTCCTCTCCTCCGACACATTTTATCGGCTTTACAAACGCAGTATAATTCGTTTTGTAAATAACGAAGCCGGGCTTCGCACCGTTTGGCTTTTTCACGTTTTTTACAGCAGTATAATCCACAGCTACAAGGTCCTGCGTTGCCTTAGAATAATACGCCGCAACCCCTGCCGCCTCCGTATAATCCTCTTCCGACGGCTCCTTGCCACCCGTTTGCATTACGACGTGCGAGCCGGGCAGGTCCTTGACGTGAAACCATATATCGCTCTTTTCTGAAAGCTTAAAGGTGATATAGTCGTTTTGAACGTTATTTCTGCCAATGAGCAAAGTGTATCCACCGCTTGTTTTCATTTCAAGAGGACGTATTTTAACCTTCTTTGCAGGCTTATAGCCACGAAGCCTTGCGGCATATCCTGAGTGGTAAAGCTCCTCTCTTATATCTATTAAGTCCTGCTCCGTTTGCGCTCTGTCAAGGAATGCACGCACGCTTTCAAGGTACAAAAGCTCTGCCTCCCACGTTTCTATTTGCTCAGCAAGCACCCTTTTTGCCGTCTTGCATTTATTATAAAGCTTGTACATTTTTGCAGCGTTTGCTGCGGCGGAGAGCTTTTTGTCAAGAGTAATTTCAACAGTAGGACAGGACTCGTCGTAATAATCAATTACCCTGACGTGCTCCGCCCCCTTGGCAATAGCGTGCATATTGGCGGTAATCAGGTCGCCTATACGCTTATATTCATCACCGTGCTCCGCCTCGGCAAGCGCTTCTCTTTGAGCTATGAGCTTACGCTCGGTTCTTGCCTTTGCATTGTTTAGAAGAGTTATAAGGTCGTGTGCTCTTTGATGTATTCGCTCGTGTCTGTCCTTTTCGGCAAAATAAACGTCTAAAAGCTCAAGGAATGATGGGTAGTGACGAACCTCAAACTCCGTTGGCTGATAGCTTATATCCATATAGGAATAGTCCACAGGCTTTCCCGCTGTATCAAACACAACCGTCGGTGTATACCTTTCTTGCAAAAGCAACTGCTGCCACTCGGAGAAAACCTTATAAAAGCGTTCAGCGTTCAGGTTCATAAGAGGCACGTCGAGTACCCCTGCGGTGCGGAAAACAAGCTCTCTTGCGATTTGCGTTGCTATGCCACCGAAGGTCGAGGTGATGAACTTTTCTGCACTCTTTTCTTTCGGAAACTCACAAAGCTTTTGAAAGAACACAGCTCTGTCAACGTCAAGAGGGGAAAGCTTGTTTTGCTGTGCGGGGATTTGATATTTAAGTCCGGGAAGCACCTGTCTTACCGAGCTTGCGGAGAAATCGACAATCTTCATTGCGGTGATTATTTTATACTCGGAATCTGTTACAATCAGATTTGCGTATTTGCCCATAATTTCGCAAATGATTTTCTTTTCTGTCTTAAAGCCCATCTCGTCATAGCACGAAACCGTAAACTCCGCAATACGGTCAAGACCGACCTGATTTACGGAAATTATACGTGCACCGATAAAGTGCTTACGTAGGAGCATACAAAGCATAGGGGCTTTTATAGGATTTTCCTTTTGCTTGTGCGAGAGCTGAAGCCTCGGTGCATTCGGTCCTACGTTAAACACAAGACGGCTCGACTCCTTGCCGTAATGTATGACGAGGTCTATTTCGTCGCTTGTCGGCTGTAAAACCTTTTCAATTTTCGCTTCGGGGAAATTTTGCTTATATTCCGTAATCACGGCACGCATCATAAAAGCGTCAAATGCCATTATGAGTCTCCTTTTGTTGCTTTAAAAACTGAATTTGTGTAAATGCACTTGCAGTATTGTAAATTAAAGTTTACAATCAGCACAGTAAAAATTAGTTATGCCCCCACCCGTGTAAAAAAACAAGTTCAATACACATTTCTGGAACTGCTATTTTTGCGGGGGGTGAATATGCTTTTAGAGTTGTTTTATATGGGTGCTTGCATAAGCTAAAAGGGCGTCTTTTTCATTCTTTACGCCCTTTTCTATGACTGCATCTAAAAGGGCTGAGAGAGCCTGTCCGATTTCTGCTCCCACAAATCCAAGGGACGACATCTCCTTACCACCGACATCAAGGTCGGATACCTTGTATGGCACTTTGCTGCTCATAGCCTCTTTTAGCATACGTCTTTCATCGACATTTGCACCGAGAGCAAAACGCACCTCGGATAGAAGTGTTGCGACAGCCCCGCCGACCCGACGTAAAAGCCTTAAAGCATCAACAGGGCTTTCGATAGAAAAGGAGGCGTATTCGAGTGTAAGTGCGCCGTCCTCTTTCATTCTTCTTGTGGTCTTTAAGCGTTCGGAGGCAAGGCGAAAGAAATCCTTTGATGATTCCTTGTGCGTGAGTGCAAAAATTGAAAGAAAGCGAGCTTCTGCCCCGACGGCAAGAAATCTCTCTCTATTTGGTAAAGAAAATCCTTTCAGCTCGGGAATGACCGTCTCTATTACGTCTTGAAATTCGGAGATAACCTCATACGCACCCTCTCCGCCGAGCAGCTTGTAAAGCTCTACAAGAATCCGCTCTGCCGATATTCCCCGGAGCAGATGGGCACACTCGTGTACTGCTTCTTTTGTATTTTTTTCTATTTCAAACGAAAGAACGGACGAAAAACGCATTGCGCGAAGTATACGGAGCGCGTCCTCGCAGAAGCGGTCCTTCGGCACACCGACGGCACGTATAAGGCGTCTTTTCAAATCCTCTTTTCCCGAAAACAAATCCGTAAGACCGTAAGTGTCGCTGTACGCCATTGCATTGACCGTAAAATCACGGCGAGAGAGATCGTCTTCTATTGATGAGGCAAACTCTACGCTTTCGGGATGGCGGTTGTCCTTATATTCTCCGTCAATGCGATAAGTAGTAACCTCGTAAGGCGCACCATCGGCAATTACGGTAAGGGTGCCGTGCCGGATTCCCGTCTCTATCACCCTCATATCCGAAAAAATCTTCTTCATTTCTTCAGGCTTTGCATTAGTGGTAACGTCAAAATCGTCGGCACGTCTGTCAAGGAGAGCATCACGTACACAGCCGCCAACTATATCGGCACGAAAGCCGTTTTCAAAAAGCCTTTCGATTATAAGACAAGCTCCGCTTGGCATCTTTATTTTAAAATTCGGCATACGCACTCTCCTTTCCTTTTATCTTATATTATTTTAACACGAACAAGTTAAAAAGTCAAATATTTTATTAACTTAAAATGCTTTTATAATCGAATAGGCATTGACTTTCATTTTGATATATTTTATAATATTATTAAAATACTAAAAGGATTTCGGCTATGAATTTTGCAGAAAAAGAACTCTTGGAGCGTGGCGTTCCCGACGCACTTGTCACAAACAGAGGCACCCGAGTTAAAACTGCCTTGGAAATGCAGAAACGCAGAGCGGAATTAAAGAACGTTCTTCAAGAAGAAATTTACGGTGTGCTTCCTCCGAAGCCAGACCATATGTCTGTCGAAAAAAGTCCGGGATTTCCTAACTTTTGCGCTGGCAAGGTTGTGAGCAATACTGTGATATTAACAGTGCATTTTTGTCAAGAGGCATTCACATTTCCAGTATATGAAGCCATTCCGAAAAAGGAGGGAAAAATCCCCGCATTCATACATATAAATTTCCACTCCGACATTTCCGACATATATCAACCGACGGAGGAAATCACCGACAGAGGCTTTGCAGTATTTTCGTTTCGCTATAAGGATATAACGAGCGACAACGGAGATTTTAAGAATTTGTGTGCGAAATACCTCTCTTCCTCACGCCGCGCAAAAAATTCAAGCGGAAAGATTATGATGTGGGCTTGGGCGGCTATGCGGGTTATGGATTACGTACAGAGGCTTCCCGAAATAGATAAGGATAATATAGCGGTCATAGGTCACTCACACCTTGGAAAGACCGCACTTGTCACAGCGGCATTTGATGAGAGATTCAAATACGCCATATCAAACAATTCGGGCTGCTCGGGTGCGGCTATATCAAGAAAAAAGACGGGCGAAACGTTAGAGAATATAACGCACAGATTTCCTTTTTGGTTCTGTCCAATATATAAAGAGAACACAAATCCCGAGGATAAGTGCTTTGACCAAAATTTCCTGCTTGCTTTAATTCCGCCCCGCCACATTATGATAGGAAGTGCAAAGGAAGACGTCTGGTCAGACCCCAAGGGTGAATTTCTTGGATGTGCAAGCGCAAATTCCGTCTACGCACTGTATGGCAAACGAGGACTTGTCTTCCCTGACGGCTATCCTGAAGCGAAATGTGTGCTTGGCGATGGAGATTCACTCTACCAAATCAGGAACGGCTTACACTATCTTTCAAGAGAAGATTGGAACTCTTATATGGACTTTATTGAAAGCAAGCTTGAGTACAACCTTTAAATTTTAAAAATTTATCTTTTGCACACTTTTTTCAAAAAAAATATTTACTTTTTGAAAAAACTATGATATAATATTATGGTGGTAAAAAAGTTGCTCTGATTTTGGAGCACATTATATAGGAGGATTTTATTATGAGTCGTATGGTTGGCACAGTTTCACGCGGTGTCAGAGCACCTATAATCCGTGCAGGCGACGATCTTGTGGAAATTGTAACCTCATCTGTCCTTGAAGCAGCGGCAGATGACGGATTTGAGGTCAGAAACAGAGATATTGTTGCTATGACGGAAGCGATAGTTGCACGTGCACAGGGAAACTATGCATCGGTTGACAACATTGCAGATGACGTAAGAGCAAAGCTTGGCGGAGAGACAGTCGGTGTCGTATTCCCCATTCTTTCGAGAAACCGTTTTGCAGTTTGCCTTCGCGGAATTGCAAAGGGTGCGAAGAAAATCGTTCTTATGCTCTCCTACCCCTCTGACGAGGTTGGAAACCATTTAATCAGTCTTGACGCACTTGACGAAAAAGGCATTGACCCCTACAAGGACGTCCTCGACCTTAAAAAGTACCGTGAGCTTTTCGGCTACGGTAAGCATAGATTCACAGGTGTTGACTACGTTGAATACTATGAGACTCTTATAACCGAGTGCGGTGCAGAGGCTGAAATCATCTTTGCAAACGACCCAAGAGCAATCCTTGCATATACAAAGAACGTAATCAACTGCGACATTCACACAAGAGCAAGAACGAAGAGACTTCTTCGTGCGGCAGGTGCAGAGAAGGTTGTCGGACTTGACGAAATTATGACCGCCCCCGTAAACGGCTCGGGCTACAATGAAAATTACGGTCTGCTCGGCTCTAACAAAGCAACCGAGGACACAGTAAAGCTCTTCCCACGTGAGTGTCAGGCTCTTGTTGAAACCATTCAAGAGAGAATTAAGGAAAAGACGGGCAAGACCGTCGAGGTTATGGTATACGGTGACGGTGCGTTCAAGGACCCTGTCGGAAAGATTTGGGAGCTTGCAGACCCTGTTGTTTCCCCTGCTTATACGTCGGGACTTGAGGGAACGCCCAACGAGCTTAAGCTCAAATACCTTGCTGACAATGACTTCGCTTCCCTTTCTGGCGATGCACTAAAGGAAGCAATCAAGACGAAGATTCAAGAAAAGGACGGCAACCTTGTCGGAAATATGATTTCCGAGGGAACTACCCCAAGAAGACTCACCGACCTTATAGGCTCGCTTTGCGACCTTACCTCAGGCTCCGGTGACAAGGGTACTCCCATAGTCTACATTCAGGGCTATTTCGACAATTATACAACAGAATAAAAAGAAAAGGCTCCGCTGATTTTCAGCGGAGCCTTCATTTTAATTATGAAACAGCTTTTTCGTTTGATATTTCGGCTCGCAGGAGAGATTTACTCCAAGCTTTCTGAACGTTGCTGAATCAACCTGTGAGAGAATAACGGTGGAGTGAACCTCCGTATTTTTCAGTTTGGGAAGAGCCGCCATAGCACGTGCGGCATCGGGGTTGTCCACAGCGGAAATAGCAAGGGCAACAAGTACTTCATCCGTGTGAAGACGGGGGTTGTGATTCCCGAGGTTTTCCGTCTTCAAGGTCTGTATGGGGGCAAGAATCTCGGGAGAAATAACGTCCGTTTCCTTATCGATTCCAGCAATCGCTTTAAGTGCGTTAAGAAGTGCCGCAGACGATGCACCGAGCAGGGGGGAGGTCTTGCCCGTCACCACTCTTCCGTCCGAAAGCTCAATAGCAGCCGCAGGTGCGTCGGTCTGCTCCGCCTTCTTGAGTGCGGCGGGAATACAGGGGCGTGTCTTGTACTCATCTATGCCAAGCTGCTGTAGCAAAAGCTCGATTTTATGCAGCTCGTTTTCGCTTCCTCCGTCCTTTCTTATATTGCAAAGTGCGTTGTAATGACGTCTTACTATCTCCTGCTTTGCAGAATCACAGACAGCCTCGTCGTCATATATACAAAAGCCCGCCATATTTACACCCATATCCGTCGGAGACTTATAGGGACATTCACCAAGTATTCCCTTAAGCATTGCACGAAGCACAGGGAACACCTCAACGTCACGGTTGTAATTGACCGCCGTCTCACCGTATGCGTCAAGGTGGAACGGGTCTATCATATTCACGTCAGAAAGATCTGCTGTCGCCGCCTCGTATGCAAGGTTCACAGGGTGGTTAAGAGGAAGATTCCAAATCGGGAAGGTCTCGAACTTCGCATATCCCGACTTTTTGCCCATCTTATTTTCGTGATAAATCTGCGAAAGGCAGGTAGCCATCTTGCCCGAGCCGGGGCCGGGTGCTGTAACAACAATAATCGAGCGAGACGTTTCGGCATACTCATTTTTGCCATAGCCCGCATCGGAGACTATGAGAGGTATGTTATGAGGGTAGCCGGGGATTTCATAATGCTTATACACCTTAATTCCGAGCTTTTCAAGCTTCTGCTTGAATGCATCTGCAACGGATGAGGGCTTATACCGTGTCATTACGACAGAGCCGACGTAAAGACCATATCCACGGAATGCATCTATAAGGCGAAGCACGTCTACGTCGTAGGTAATGCCAAGGTCGCCTCGAACCTTATTCTTTTCAATATCCTCTGCGTTTATGGAAATAATAATTTCCGCCTCATCCTTAAGCTCTATCAGCATCTTGATTTTGCTGTCTGGGGCAAAGCCGGGAAGTACTCTGGAGGCGTGAAAATCATCGAAAAGCTTGCCACCGAATTCCAGATAAAGCTTCTCTCCAAAGAGGGCTATACGCTCCTTTATTTTTTGCGACTGCAATTTCAAATACTTCTCGTTGTCGAAGCCCAATCTAAACAAAATCATCACCTCCAGGCAAAATAAAAACAAATACGTACTTATTGTACCATAACGAGAATTTTTTTTCAAGCCAAAAAGAGAAAATAAAAATATTTTTTACTCTTTTCAATAAATTACCCCGCAAAAAAAGTGAAAAAAGTCATAAAGATCTTGTTTTTTATTCTTCAAAGTGGTAAAATAATTTCATAAAATAAATAAAAACAGCAAGAAAACGAAACGGAGGTACGAAATGAACTACGATTTGTATAATCGCTTTTTTGCCAACGATGACGAGCTTTTATCTAACGAAGAAAAAACAGACTTTACGGAAGACAAAACTTCAAAAGACGAAGCTTTGCGTGAGGTAGTCTCAGAAGAAGACTTGCAAATAGAGCGGGCAAACAAAATTCTTGCAAAAAAGAGTGTCTCCCGTGTGTTCGGCGGTCTTGCTATTTATACGGGAGTGTCCTTTGGAATTGCCAACGCAAGCGTAATTCTACTTATGATATTCGCTCCCCTACTCTTCAACCTTATTTACGGCACGATTGTAGGAAGCTACACCGCAAATGCGGTTATACAGTATCTTATTGCTTTGCCTCTTTTCTGGTTGTTTGTACGCAAGATGCCGAAAAAGAGCTTCGGAAAAAGAAAAATATCGATAGGCGAATTTTTGATTTTGTTTCTTATCTCACAAACGCTTATGTTTATCGGGAACTATATCGGAATATTCTTTAATTCCATCGTCTCGGCATTTATGGGAACGGAAAGCGTAAACACCACGGCAGAGATGATTTCCGCATCGCCTATTCTCGCAAATTTCTTTTTTGCGGTTATTCTTGCTCCGATAGCAGAGGAGCTTTTGATGAGGAAGCTTCTGATTGACCGCCTTGCAAAATACGGCTCTGGCTTTGCTATTGCCGTTTCCGCAGTGGCGTTTGGAATTTTCCACGGCAATTTCTTCCAGTTCTTCTATGCGGCTATGCTCGGATTCGTGCTCGGCTACCTTTACGTTAAGGGGGGCTTGCGTTATTCCATACTTATGCATATGCTGATAAACTTTATGGGCTCGGTCATTCCCCTTATCTACTCTAATGTAGCCCTTGCCTTAGACACCGCCAGTGTGCTTACAAGCATATTGATTGACCTTGCACTCACGCTTTACGTCTTGATTGATATCGGAATAATTATTGCGGGACTTGTTCTGTTAATAATAAGACTGGTGAAAATCAAGAAGACGGTAAACTCACTCCCCGGTGCAGATATCAAAATAAAGAAAGGTGAGCTTGTGGGTGCACTGTTTGGAAATGCGGGAATGATAGTCTTCCTCTCGCTTAGCGGACTGATAATGCTCCTTAGCCTTTTGTGATGTAACCTATGAAAAATAAAAAGTATAAAACGCTCTTAACCGATTACGCATACCAAATCGGTGACGTACCGCACTCCTACTACCCCCGTCCACAGATGAAGAGAGATTCCTTTATCTGTTTAAACGGCACTTGGCAGTTTGGCTCTGACCGGAGACTGGGTATGCAAATTAAAGTTCCCTTCGTGCCTGAAAGTGTGCTTTCGGGGATAGAATGGGAGCCTTTGTCGAGTACTGTATTATATTACAAAAGAACGTTCTCATTACCCGAAAATTTCAACACGGGTAGGGTTTTGCTTCATTTTGGTGCCGTTGATACCATAGCAGATGTATACTTAAACGGCACGCACCTCGGCACGCACGAGGGCGGATACCACCCCTTTTCGTTTGATATAACAGACTGCCTCGTAAATGGAGAAAACGAAATTTTCGTAAAGGTAACAGACGAGCTTTGCAAGCTGTATCCTTACGGAAAGCAATCAAAGCGGCGAGGCGGAATGTGGTATACTCCGCATTCGGGAATTTGGCAGAGCGTTTGGCTTGAGTCCGTTCCAAAAATTTATATTGAAAAGCTTACTGTTAAGCAAACTGCAACAAGCGTCACAATAAGGGTCAAGGGCGGTGAGAAGCACAAAAAAATCACTCTTAAAGCAAGCGGTGAGGTCTTTGAATTTTCAGCCGATGAGTTCACATTCACTCCAAGTGAAATCCACCTTTGGACCCCCGATACACCATATCTTTACTATTTCACGCTTGAGTCCGGCTGTGACAAGGTTGAAAGCTACTTTGCCCT
>JAZOQA010000002.1:0-17034 GCA_045655765.1 Eubacteriales bacterium
CACTGCTCGGCCACCCGCTCGGCATACTCGCAGGGCACACCGTCGTCGGTGACGATAAGCACGCGGCGATCAAGATCAAGAAGCTCACCCGCTCGATCGAGGCAGCCACGCTCAAGAATTATATCGTATCCGTTTTTTTCAAGCTCAACTCTTATTTTCACGCTCTCGTCCTCTCAAATACTGTGTTTATACGAGCCTACAAGCTTGAGCTGATCACAACAGCCCTCAAGCTCACGCATCATGGCCTCGCCGGCCTCGGTGTCAATGTTCCCTTCTGCCTCAACGTAGAAATAGTACTGCCAAAGCAGGTCCTTCATCGGACGGCTACGCAGAGTACGCATATTGAATCCGTGTTTACCTATGATATCTATTGCACGTGCAAGAGCACCCGCCTCGTTTCTTACTGTGAAGAGAAGAATTGTGTGAACACCCATTTCGCTTCTTTTGTGCTTGTGGGGTGAGCGAGAGAATACTGCGAAGCGTGTGGTGTTGGTCCTTGATGCGTTTATGTTTCTATCGAGGACACGAAGACCGAATATTTCCGCCGCCTCTGCACTTGCTATTGCCCCTATTTTCGGGTCACGCTTTTCGGCAACGTATTTTGCCGCAAGAGCTGTGTTTGCATACTCGTGCTGAATATATCCCTTTTCGTGAAGATATTCCGAGCACTGTCCAAGTGCTTGCGAATGGCTTACAACCTCACGTATGGTGTCAAGCTCAGCGTCGGGAGTACCGAGCAGGTCGTGTGAGATCGCAAGCTCCGTTACGGCATTCACGTAAAGGGAACCTGAAAACATAAGGTCAAGCACCTGGCCGACGTCGCCGTTATAGCTGTTTTCAAGGGGAAGCACCGCTACGTCGCACTCGCCTGATTCTACCCCTTTATATGCACCCAAAAAATCACCGTGCGGAATTTTTTGTGCTGTGGGGTAGAGCTTATTCGCAGCAATGTGTGCAAACGCCCCCTCCGTGCCGCAATACGCAACCCTCATTCCAAAGAGGAGTTTCTCCTGGTAAGCACGGGAGAGTGCCATATTTGAGCGAAGAAAGCTGACGTAATACGCCCTAAGCTCCTCGTCCTCAATCGCCTCGGCATTCCGTTTTATTACCTCTTCCTCTCTTTGCGGGTCGAGTATCTTCATTCCGTTTTCTTGCTTGAAGCGTGCAACCATTTCTGCGGCACGCATTCTTTTTACAAAAAGCTGAGCCATTTTTTCATCAGCTTCGTTTATTATTTTCCTTGCCTCGTCAAGTAAATTTGCCATAAAGCTCAAAATCCTATAGGTTTTATTTGTATGACTCTGCAAGTGCCTTGAAAGCGGGCAGAGCCTTTTCGATTTGTTCGGTTTTCACGCAATACGCTATTCTTACAAAGCCGCTACAGCCGAAGTCATCACTCGGAACGAGCAGAAGCTCAAACTTCTTTGCCCTCTCGCAGAACGCTTCTGCATCTGCCTCAAGTGCCTTTACGAACAGGTAGAACGCACCGTCGGGCTTCACTACCGTGTAGCCGTATTCTGTCAGACGCTCAAGAAGCAGACGTCTGTTTATGTCGTATACCGAAATGTCAGAGGTTTCGCCGAGCACCAAGGGCAAGAGCTTTTGAAGCAGACTCGGTGCACATACGAAGCCAAGGGCGCGTCCCGCACCGCATATAGCCTGATAAACGGCTGTGAAGTCCGTCATTTTAGGAGAGACAAGCACGTATCCTATTCTCTCCCCGGGCAGGGAAAGAGATTTACTGTAAGAGTAGCAAACCAAGGTGTCGTCATAATAATTTGTAAGATAAGGAACCTTTACGCCGTCAAAAACAAGCTCACGGTAAGGCTCGTCGGAAATCAGGTATATGACACGGCCAAGCTCTTCTTCTTTTCTTTTAAGCAATGAGGTAAGCCCCTTTATGCTATCCTCTGTGAAAACCGCACCCGTCGGATTGTTCGGAGAGTTTATTATAATTGCCGCAGTTTTCTCGTTTATAGCTTCTTCAATAGCCCCAAGGTCAGGCTGGAACGTTTCGGTGTCGCAAAGCACCTCACGCACGCTTGCACCCGTCCTCTCGATAAAGACCTTGTATTCGGGGAAGTACGGAGCAAGCACAATGACCTCCTCACCCTCTGAGGCAATGGCGGTAAGAGAGCAGGTGAGTGCCGCCGCAGCGCCTACCGTCATATAAAGACAGTCTTTACTGACATTCGCATTTTGAGTCTTGTTTATGTAATCGGCAATAGCTGCACGCACGCTCGCATCGCCTTGCGCCGACGTGTAGCCGTGCAAAAGCACTGAGCTTTCGTTTTTAATAAGTGAAGTAAGAGCATCGTTAACACTATCGGGGGCGGGGACGCTGGGATTTCCAAGAGAGAAGTCATAGACGTTTTCCTCTCCTATTTCCGCTTTGCGCTTCTTTCCGTATTCAAACAGCTCTCTTATTACAGAACGCTTTGCTCCAAGCTCTCTCATCTTTTGATTTACCATTTTTTACCTCCGTTTTTTGTCTTTCGGTGATGTGTAATAAACACCGTTAACGTGTTTGTATTTTTATTTTTTTGCATTCACGGCATTTATGTATGTTAACACCGTTAACTTACATCTATATTATAATCATTTTTTTGGTAAAGTCAATACCTTTTATAGATTATTTATTATTTTTTTGAAATGCTATTGCTTTTTTTTTCGTTTTATGTTAGAATATTTACAAACAAGTTAACACCATTAACAAAGGAAATCGTGAAAATGAAAAAAACATATTCAGATGACGGAGTTCGCACAAGACTGATTCTTTCGGCTCTTTCCGAGCTTTGCGAGCACGGCGTTGTTGATTTTTCCTTACGGCGTGTTGCACAAAAGGCAGAGGTCTCCTGTGCCGCACCTTACCGCCACTTTAAGAGCAAGGAGGAGTTGATTGCCGAAACGGCAAAATACATCACCTCGAAATGGTCCTTGCTGACGCAGGAGATTAAGTCAGCATACGGAGAAGATCCTCGCCGCACTTTAGAGGAGCTTTCTTCGGCGGCAGTCGGCTTTTGGATTGCAAACGGCAATTTCAGATCCCTCCTTGTTCCTGATGCACAATCGCCTCTTACGGATCTCACGGCGGAATTTGACACCCCCATTCTTGAGTATGCGGATTTATGCTTTGATGCATTGGGGGATCCAATGTCCGAGCGAGAACAAAAAAAGATTTTGATTTTGTCGCTCATTTACGGTTCTGTGGTGCTTGTCGGCTGCGGCAAGCTTTCACCAAAAGAGGCGAGTGCAAGCGTAAAACGTGAACTTTCATACATTTTTTACCAATCCAAACAACATTGACAAAACGATACAAATATGATATACTTTTTTGGTATTTAATCTAAAAAGAAAGGAAGTTTATTATGACTTGGGAAAAAATATTGAATAAGCTTGAGCCGATTTTTGATAATGTACTCGCTTGGGCGGCAAACACCTTTGTTAAAATTATTATTGCACTTATAATCTGGTTCATCTCATTTAGAATTATCAACAGAATAGCGATAAAAATTGAAAAGAGCGGATATAAGGAGAACAGAGACAAAACTATAACGAAGGTTCTCGCTTACATATTTAAGCTCTCACTGAAAATTTTAGTTCTTGTATGTCTTATCGGTTATCTTGGCATTGACACGTCCGGTCTCACCGCACTTTTGGTCTCTGCCGGTGCTTGTGTAGGACTTGCCCTCAACGGAGCGCTCGCAAACCTTGCAGGCGGAATTATAATCATATTCACCCGTCCGTTCCGTATAGATGATTATATAGAAGCACAGGGTGTTTTGGGAACAGTTGAGGATATACGTATAACCTGTACTAAAATCCGCACCAACGACAACAAGGTCATCTATGTTCCAAACGGTGCTCTTTCTGGCGGAAATATTGTGAATTATTCGGAAAAGGAGCTTCGCCGTGTGGACGTCGGATTCACTGTGGATTACTCGACTGACTGTGAAAAGGCGATTTCGTTGATAAAGGCACTGATAGACCGAAACGAGCTTATCTTAAAAGACCCCGCCCCCTATTGTGCTGTTACGGGATATGAGGACAGCGCAATAGCAATCACCGCCCGTGTTTGGGCAAAAAACAGCGATTATTGGACTGTTTACGGTGCTCTTCTTAACGGTGTAAAGGCTGAATTCGATAAAAACGGAATTGAGATTCCTTATAACATTCTTGATGTACGCATCAAAAATTCTTAAGTCGAGGCTTTCGCATTTAGGCATATCCGAAAAAGCTCAAGGATTTTATGAAGAAAACCGCTGTTTTCAACCTTAAAACAAAATAAAAAATAACAAAGAAAAAACGAGGCACTGTAATAAGTAACAATGTCTCGTTTTGTTTTTTATTCGAGTATGCCTAAATGCGGAGGTCCCCTATCTTTTTCTGACGTATTTTCTCATATCAAGTGCCACGGCAAGCAGAATTATAAGACCCTTTATGATATAAAGCATATTTTGGTCAACAGAGAGAAAGTTCAGTCCGACGAAAATAATCTGCAAAAGAAGCACGCCTATGACAATTCCGCTTATTTTTCCCGTTCCTCCGACAAAGGAAACTCCTCCTATGACGCACGCCGCAATAGCATCACTCTCGTAATTTAGTCCTGTATAGGAGGCAATGGATGCAATTCTTGCACCCTCTATGAAGCCCGTGATGCCGTACATAACACCGGCAAGCATAAAAACAAGCACAATAGTTCGGAATACGTTAACTCCCGAGACTCTTGCCGCTTCTTCATTAGCTCCCACGGCAAACATATTCTTTCCAAATGAGGTCTTGTTCCAAATTACCCACATAATTAAGGTGATAATGAGAGAGTAAAGCACGTATCGAGGCACAGCTATCCCGAACAGCGTGAAAAGAGGTGCAGCAACAAAATTAAGGTATGACGGGTCAAGCCCCGAGAGGGTTTGTCCGCCGTTGTCACCTATTTGCAAATAAAGCAAAACCACACCGAATATTATCAGCTGAGTCGAGAGCGTTACGATGAATGGGTGGAGCTTGAATTTAGCAACGAAAAATCCGTTCACCGCTCCGATCAGTGCCCCCGCTACAATAACCGCAAGAATGACAAGCGGAATCGGTACAAGCCCGAGGTTTGGGAACATTTTGTTCATATAAGAGGTCGATTGCAAGAGCGAAGCGGCAATACAAGCAGTAAGTCCGACTGCACGCCCCGCTGAAATATCCGTTCCCGTCAGGACTATCGCACCGCCTATTCCAAGAGCAATAGGCAGCTTTGCCGCCGTAAGAGAAATAATATTTATAAGCGAAGCAGGGGAGAGGAAGCGAGGTCTCATAATGGCAATAACGATTATTGCTACCGTGATGAGAATGTACATCGCATTGTTCAGTGCAAATTCAAGCACCGAGTGCCACTTTTCTGACTTGCTTTTATCCATAAAGTTTCGGTACTGCCGCTTTATTCTGTCAGCTCTGCGGCGAAAAGGGCTCATAAGCTTAATGAAAATACCGTCGTTCATCAGCTCGTCCTGTTTGTTGGGTTCTTTTTCCACAGTTTGAAATTCTGCCTTTCTTTATGCGAATTTTGCGGCAAGCTCTAAAATCTTTTCCTGAGTTGCGTCCTTTGTATCGACTATTCCCGCAATCCTACCGCCGCTCATTACGAGAATTCTGTCCGAAATGCCAAATAGCTCCTCCATCTCCGAGGAGACGGCGATAATACTTTTACCGCTCGCCGCCAACTCCTCAAGAAGCTCGTAAATTTCATATTTTGCACCTACGTCTATACCTCTTGTCGGCTCGTCAAGCAAAAGCACCTCAGGCCTTGTGAGCAGCCACCTTGCAAGTATAACCTTTTGCTGGTTTCCGCCGGAAAGCGTGCTTATCTTCGTGCTTTCCGACGGTGTTTTTATACGCAGCTTTTTTATGCTCTTTTGGGTGTCGGCTCTCATTTTTTCCTCATTAAGCAAGAGCCATTTAGAGTAACGCTTAAGGTTTGATATAGTTGCGTTTTCTTTTATATCAAGCACGGAAAAGATTCCGTCACGCCGTCTTTCCTCTGTCAGGAGTGCAAAGCCCGCACGGATAGACTCCTTGGGACTTCGGTTTTTGACCGCCTTGCCGTCGAGTATTATATCCCCGCCGCTTCGCTCCCTTAGTCCAAACAAAGCTTCAAGCAGCTCCGTACGTCCCGAGGCATCAAGCCCCGCAACACCGAGTATTTCTCCCGCACGCAAGGTAAAGGATGCATCCCTTGGAATACCGTCGTGGCCTGAAAGACCTCTGACCTCGAGCCGCACCCCTGTCGGCCGGTGCCTTTTTTGTGGAAATCTTCCGCCAAGCTCTCTGCCTACCATAAGCTTGATTATTTCATCAACGGTAATTTCCGATGCCGCCTTGGTCGCAATCCATTTTCCGTCGCGCATCACAGTCACCTCGTCCGAGATACGCAGTATTTCTGCCATCTTGTGAGAGATGTAAATTATCGCACAGCCCCGTTTTTTCAGCATCTCTATTATCTCAAAGAGCTTTTCCGCCTCCTCTGAGGTGAGTGAGGAGGTCGGCTCGTCAAAAACAATAACCCTTGCGTTAAACGAAACAGCCTTTGCAATCTCAACAAGCTGTCTTTTGGAGACGGAAAGCTCTCCTATTTTTGTCTCAGCGTCTATATTTATCCCAAGCTCTTTGAAAAGAGCGTTTGTTTTTTCTCTGATTTTTTTCTCGCTTGTAAGAGGAACGAAGCGTGATACGTGCGGAAATCTTCCAAGCCAAAGATTGTCACCGACAGAAAGCTTCAGTGCCTGACTTAACTCTTGATGCACCATTGCAACTCCGCCGTCAAGTGCCTCCCTTGAGCTTTGAAAGCTGACCTCCTGCCCGTCGAGGAAAATCCTGCCTCCATCGGGTCTGTAAACTCCGAAAAGGCATTTCATAAGCGTGCTTTTTCCTGCACCGTTTTCGCCCATAAGAGCGTGCACCGTACCCGCCTTAACAGAAAGGGAAACTCCGTCAAGCGCCTTAACACCGGGAAAGCTCTTGCTTATCCCCTCCATTTTCAGAAGCTCTTTACTCAAATGTCACACCTCACTTTCCTTTTATGAGTCCTTTTGATAAACGGAGTAGGGAATATTTACTCTTTTTTCAGATACAAGCATTTCCTCTGCCACACCTGTCATAGGGTCTCTTCCCTCAAGGAAGTTCACAACTATTTTTGTAATAGTCTCTGCCATTCCCTCGGCGTCCTGCTTTACGGTTCCCGCCATAGCTCCGCTCTTTATCTTGTTCTTTGCTGCCTCCGTTGCATCTATTCCGAAAACGGGAATATATCTCTTGCCGGATTTGTTGTATCCCGCCTCCTCAAGGGCGGCGAGTGCACCGAGTGCCATCTCATCGTTGTTTGCAATTACAAGCTCCACCATATTTCGACCTGCCTCGCTGTAGCCTGAGAGAATGGTCTTCATATAATTGTTTGCCGCCGCATTCGACCAGTTTCCGTCCTGGTCAACAAGGTAGCCCTGGGAGTTTGCCTTATCGTAGAATGAAAGGGCGTTCTTGCCCGCCGCACGAAGCTTTTTGTTCGCTTCCTCTACTGCGTATTTCGTTCTTGCCTCTGCCTCTGCATTGCCTTGCTGTCCTTTAAAGAGAACGTAGCTGATTTTTCCGTCGCCGTTGATGTCGTAGGACGAAAAGCTTGACGCCAGAAGCTCGCCTATCATCTCGCCTTGAAGCTTGCCGGCCTCCTCGTAGTTCGTCCCGACAAATGTGCATTTGTCATAGCTTGCAATAACCTCCTCGCTTACCGACCTATTAAAGAAAATAAGAGGAATGTTTGCCGCCTTTGCCTTTGAAACTATTGTCCTCGCAGCATCGTCG
This sequence comes from Eubacteriales bacterium, assembly GCA_045655765.1. GTDB lineage: Bacteria > Bacillota > Clostridia > Oscillospirales > CAG-272 > UBA1740. The sequence goes on from JAZOQA010000002.1 coordinate 7,840, forward strand.
GAGCCTGTATCTACAATATTAACTATAAGCAGACGTGAGCCCTTTGTTATAGCGGTGTCAACCTGCTCGGTCTGGGTCGCCTGATTACTGTTTGCGTCGTAATTGTTGTAGTGAATTCCCGCATCCTCAAGGAAATCGTCCATCTCCTCTCTGACACTCGAAATATAAGTGTCGCTGTAGGTGTAGTAGAATACGGAAACCTCACCGTCCTCCATACAGCCGCAGGATGTAAACGTGCCTCCTATTCCCAAAAGTAGAGTAAGAGCAAGAATTAGAGCTGTAATTTTTTTCATATATCCTCTCCCAAATAAAACAAGTATCAGCACAGGGATTTTCTTTGTGCCGTGTCAATCATTTTGTCCGAGAATGAGCGTATCTATACCGAAATGGAAAAAATATTCTTTACTGTAAGGCATAACTTTTCTATCAAAAATTCTTCTTTGCTTGCAATCCTATTAAAAATATGATATTATTAAAGCAAATGAATTTGAAATACGGAGAAAATACCGTGATTAAAACAGAAGTAAGGCTTGAGCTTTCTTATACCGAGGATGACGTTATGCGTGCTATTCTCGCACGTCTTCCTGTTTCTGCCTCGGAAATAAAGCGGCTTGAAATAAGAAAAAGGACGTTAAATATAAAGGACAAAAGCGACCCGCATTACAAGGCGTCCGTTGCGATAGAGCTTGACCCCGAGCGAGAGGGAGGGCTTTTGAAAATGAGGAAAAAGGTCCATCAAGACGAGGATTTGACCCTTGGTATTCCAAGGGGTGCGTTTTCCTCCCGTCCCGTTGTCGTGGGAGCGGGACCTGCGGGGCTTTTTGCCGCACTTGTGCTTGCAGAGTCGGGGGCACGCCCGATAGTCCTTGAGCGTGGGCTTGACGTTCAAGCACGCAAAAAGAGCGTTGACGAGTTTATAAACAGCCATAGGCTTGACGAAAATTCAAATATACAGTTCGGCGAGGGCGGAGCGGGAGCGTTCTCTGACGGCAAGCTGAAATACGGTGCAATAGATAAGTATAAAATGAAGGTCCTCTCCGAGTTCGTCCTGGCGGGTGCCGATGAGGAAATCAAGTATTCCGATTCTGCCCACCTCGGCACAGACAGGCTTGTAGGAATTATAGAGAATATAAGGAAGAAAATCATCTCCCTCGGCGGCGAATTTCGCTTTTCCTCACGCCTTTGTGATTTCACCATCACCGACGGTAAAATTTCTTCTCTTGAATATGAGCGTGACGGGAAAAGAGAGAAAATAGAAGCCGACACGCTTTTACTCGGAACGGGGCATTCCGCCCGTGACGTTTTTGAGCTTTTGCTCGCAAAGGGTGCGGTGCTTGAACAGCGTCCGTTCGGTGTCGGTGTAAGGGTCGAGCATCCACGTGAATATATCAACCGCATTGTCTACGGTGAGAATTATGACAAACGCTTGCCAACAGCCTCTTATCACCTTGTAACGCATCTTGAATCGGAGAGAAGCGTGTACAGCTTCTGTATGTGTCCGGGCGGCACAGTCGTCGCAGGAACAAGCTCCAAGGGGAGAGTTGTTACAAACGGAATGAGCGAGTATTTAAGAGATAAACAAAATTCAAACTCCGCACTCCTCGTTTCCGTAAAGCCCGAGGATTTTGCATCCTCCCATCCACTTGCAGGGCTTGATTTTCAAAAGGAAATAGAGAAAAAAGCATTTTCCCTCGGCGGCGGGGATTACAGTGCACCGAGTGTCACAATGGCAGACTTCCTTGGCATAGACAAGGTGGGTGAGGCAGTAAATCCGAGCTATCCTCTCGGGACAAAAGAGGGAAAGCTTGAGGACATATTTCCGTCCTTTATAACCGATTCATTGCGTCTTGCACTCTATGACTTCGATGCGTGGCTTCCCGGATTTATTTATCCCCAAGCACGCCTTACCGCCCCGGAAACCCGCTCAACCTCTCCCGTCAGAGTCGTGCGTGACGCAGAGCTTTGTGCGGTTAATATTAAAGGACTTTACCCCATAGGTGAGGGGGCGGGGTATGCGGGCGGCATCGTTTCTTCCGCAACGGACGGTGTCAAATGCGCATTAAGAATTGTCCTTGAGAAGACACAACCTTGATTTTATTTAAAATAAAAGCTCCGTACCACAAAAGTACGGAGCTTTTTGCTGAGTGTGAACGAGATATTTTAAATTTAAAATGCAAATTCGCCATTTTCAAATATTACGATTTGCTCTCCCCTTTGGGTTGTTGCTATAATGGAGAGGTCCTCGGTTCCTATCATAAAGTCCTCGTGTACAACGGAGTCGTTTATACCCGCCTCGTGAGCCTCCTTTTCCGTGTAGCTCTCATAATTGCGGAGCACGTTTGTAAAGCCTCTGCCAAGTGCAAGGTGGCACGCAGCATTCTCATCGAAAAGCGTGTTGTAGAAGAGCAGTCCCGTCTTTCTTATCGGAGAGGAAAAGGGAACAAGCGCAACCTCGCCAAGATATGAAGCCCCCTCGTCCATTTTTAAGATTTCACGAAGCATCTCCTCGTTTTTTTCAGCACCGCAGTCAACGGCACGCCCGCCCTCGAATTTAATCCAGAACTTGTCTATAAGCTGTCCGCCGTAGGAAAGAGGCCGTGAGGAAAAAACTATTCCGTCGGCATCGCCCCTCATAGGAGAGGTGAAGATTTCCTCGGTTGGAATGTTGGGGTTGAAATATATATGCGACCCCTCGGTATATTCTCCGCCCGCCATAAAGAGTGCCTCTGGAATGAGTCCGACTCTGAAATCCGTTCCGCTTGATGACTTGTAGCGAAGCTCCTTGATGCCAAGGGAATTCAAATATTCCGCACGGCGGCAAAGATTTGCGTTATGCTCCTCCCACGCACGAGTCGGGTCGTCCGTTACTCTTGATGCGTCGAGAATCGCCTCCCAGAGCTTTTCTATGGCTACACTTGCCCTCTCGGTGGGGAACACCTTTTTTGCCCACTCCTTGCCGGGTACTGCGGCGATGCACCACTGATACTTGTTCTCCATTTTGTTTCTTATGGGCTTTATAATTTTGGAGCGGCTTGCCATAGCCTTGGCATATTTTTTCTGGTCAACTCCCGAAAGACCGTCGGGGTCCTCGGACATAATATAAATCTTGCAGGGCAAAGCCTCTGCCTGATGCTCCCATTTTTCTATCTGCCATTTATCTAAGGCACCAAGCACCTCGTCCTTGCAGTATTTTACGTTCAAGGCGGAAAGAGGGAGGTACGACCAGTCCACCACTACCTTTTTTGCCCCCGCACGGTAGCATTCCTCCACCAGCATTTTTATAAATTCGGGCTGGTCAAGCTCCGCTGTAATGAATACCTCCTGACCACGTTTTACGTTTGCACCGACACGTGCTATGAGCCTTGCATATTTTTTAAGTCTTGTTTTCGTCATCTTTTTGCCTTTCATTTATATGTTTTTAAGAACCTCGCAAAGGAACTCGAACACCCTCACCGTCGAGGAAATCGAAAGATGCTCCTCCGTTGTGTGTATATCGAAATTGTCGGGGCCTATCGAGATGCAGTCAAGTCCCTTTAGCTTGTCGGAGAACAGCCCGCACTCAAGACCTGCGTGAATAGTAAGAACGGTTGCCTCTTTTCCGTACATTTTACGGTATACGTCGCACATTACCTCACGTACCCTCGAGTCCTTTTTGTATTCCCAGCCGGGGTACTCTCCGTGCTCCTTAACCGTAGCACCCGCAGCCTTTGCTATGCTTCGTACCTTTTGTGCCAAATTTAATTTCTCACTTGCCTTTGAGGAGCGAAGCGAGCAGGCGATATTTACCGTGTCGCTTTCCGTCGTTACGAGTCCTATATTCATAGAGGTTTCGGGCAACCCCGGAATATCCTCACTCATTTTCACCACACCGAACGGCAAAGCGTCTATAGCCTTTAAGACTCTTTTCGTGCTTTCAAAGTCAAGGGGCAACAGTGAGCTTTCCTCTTTTTTAAGTGAAATATTTATACTTGGCTCAGCTTCGGAATATTTTTTACATAGACCTCGAAGAAGCTCTGTGTCAGGCTCTTTGTCGAAACAAACGTGGGCAAGGGCGGAGCGTGGAATAGCATTGTCCTTTGTTCCGCCTCTGATTTCACTTATAGCTGATGCACCGAGAAGCTCAAGTGCCTCTCTTAAAACCTTTGTCGCATTCAGGCGACCCTTGTCGATATCAACACCGCTGTGTCCTCCGCGAAGTCCCGAGACAGTGACAGTATAGGAAACAGCGTCCACAGCCTCTCTTTTTACGGGCAAGGAAAGGTCCATACGCAAGCCGCCCGCACATCCTACTGTGAAAACACCCTCTACGTCCGAATCAATATTTATCATTATCCTGCCCGAAAGATTGTCGGGATTGATGCCCGAAGCCCCCTCAAGACCCGTTTCTTCATTCGTGGTGAAGACGGCTTCAAGGGCGGGGTGCTTTGCCTCAGGGTCATCTAAAAGTGCAAGAGCGTATGCGAGTGCTACTCCGTCGTCGCCGCCGAGAGTCGTGCCCACAGCACGTAGAAAATCGCCGTCCCTGTATACGTCAAGCCCCTCGTTTAGCAAATCCTTTTCAGACTCCGCCGTCTTTTCCGCAACGATGTCGGAGTGCCCTTGGAGTATTACCGTCGGGCGGTCCTCAAAGCCCCTTGCCGCAGGCTTTTTAATTATTACGTTGTCAAAGCCGTCTCTTATATATTCAAGTCCTCTTGATTTTGCAAATTCTGAAAGAAAGTCCGCAATAGGTGCCGTGTTATACGAGCCTCTCGGAATTTTTGAAATCCCTAAAAACCAATGAAAAACGTCTTTAGCACAGCCTGTGTCGGAAAAATTTATCATAACCGCTCATCTCCCGTGATTATATTCTGCTGTTATTTTACACCAAATATCCCTCTTTTTCAAGTGCTTACTTGACTTTTTTAGGAGAAAGTTGTAAAATATTTCTATAATTAAATTCAAGAGGTGGAAAATATGCAAGGCTTTTTTGATTTTATAAAATCCGCACCTACGTCCTACCACGCCACAGAGCAAGTAAGACAACGGCTTTTATCCGAGGGGTTCACTGAGCTTTATGAGGGCGATGAGTGGGAGCTTTCCGAGGACGGACGCTATTTTACCGTCAGAGGCGGCTCAGCTCTTGTTGCATTTAAAGCTGTGAAAAACCCAAGAGGCTTTATGATTGCTGCCGCACATACGGATTCCCCCTCGTTTAAGGTAAAGGTGAACGAGCAGACCTCCGGTGCTTATACACGTATTTCTACGGAAAAATACGGAGGAATGATAATGTATTCGTGGCTTGACCGTCCGCTCTCCGTAGCAGGCAGACTTATAGTAAAAACCGATGAGGGAATAAAATCCGTTCTTGTAAATCTTGATTCCGATGCTCTTGTAATACCGAGCGTGTCAATCCATTATAACCGCACCGTAAACGATGGCATAAAGTTAAATCCAGCAAAGGACACCGTTCCGCTTCTTTCCACCTCCGCTAAAAATGGCACTCTTGTCGGTGCTCTTGCAAAAAACGTGGGTGTAAAGCCGGAGGACGTTTTGAACCACGATCTTTTCGTATATGTCAGGGAAGAGCCTCGTATTGTCGGTATTGACGGTGAGTTTATTCTCTCGCCAAGGCTTGACGACCTTGAATGCGTATATGCATCGACGGAGGCGTTTATTTCAGCAGAGAACACAGATTCCGTTCCCGTTCTTGCGCTTTACGACAGCGAGGAGGTCGGCTCTGCAACCGTAACGGGTGCGGATTCCACGTTTTTGACCGACGTGCTGTCCCGCATTGCAAAATCGAGTGAGAAGCTTACTTCAATGCTTTCGTCCTCGCTTGCCGTCAGTGCGGACAACGCCCACGCACTCCACCCGAACTCTCCCGAGCTTTCCGATGCACAAAACGCCCCCGTCCTCGGCGGCGGTGTAGTGATAAAATACAACTCGAACAGACGCTACGCCACAGATGGGGTAAGTGCCGCAATTTTCTCTGAAATTTGCAAAAGAGCAGGCGTTACGGCACAGAGCTATTATAACCGTGCAGATACCCTCGGAGGCTCAACACTCGGAGCACTTTTGAATACGCAGGTGGCTGTTCCGACTGTCGATATAGGACTTTGTCAGCTTGCAATGCACAGTGCCGTTGAGACAGCGGCGGCAAGTGATCTCTTTGATATGAGGGAGGCTCTTAAAAAATTCTTCGAGACCTCAATTTCAGTACGTGGAAATGAGATAAAAATCAAATAATTAAACAAAAAGCGAGGCAGAGAACAAATTATATCTCTGCCTCGCTTTTGTATGTTAGCTCGTAAAAGGTCTTTTTCATATATCGTTTGTTTAATACGTACCTCTCACCGTGGTCTTTAACGTCAAGGAAAACACGCTCTAAAAACGCCATTGTTTTGGGATTTCCGTCCACCTTGCTTCCGTATCTGTACCAATGCTCAAGAGGAGCCTCGGTTTCATAATTTTTGCCCTTGTAGGTTCTTGTTGCGGCGAGCTTGTCGCACACGCACTCCACGGCATATTTGTACGGCATAAGCGGTGTTAGCTCGCAGTCAGGGTCGAGCCAATATTCGATATGATGCTTGTTTCTGCCCTTGTGGTGTAGCCACGCATAGCATACGCCGTTTGCCCTGCGGCATACTCCGATAGGCGAGCGGTAGCCTTGATAAAATTTGGCACTTTCAAAAAATTCTGTGGGAGAAAATTTTGAAAGGTCGTGTACTATCCCACGCCAAGGAATACCGCACCGACAGCAATTTATAAAAACTCTGTGCTTATGCTTTATGATGACCCAAAGGTGCTTTGGAATATTAAGTAGCTTCACGAAATCTTCCCTCCCTGATAATTATATACAATTCCCACAAAAAAGTCAAGAAGTCAAAAGCAAAACGCAAAAACCTAATACGTGTTTTTCTTTAATTTATTGACAAATGCCCCCTTACGTGCTATACTAAAATATATTTTTATTTATAGGAGATATTTGTATGCTCGAAATTCGTAATCTTGTAAAAAAATACGGCGAAAAGAAAGCCGTGGATAACCTCAGCCTTGTGATAAACGATGGTGAAATTTACGCATTCATCGGTCATAACGGAGCGGGCAAGACAACTACAATAAAAGCGGCAGTTGGCATACTCTCCTTTGATGAGGGCGATATTTTAATCGACGGTGTTTCGATCAAAGCAAAGCCCATTGAATGTAAAAAAATAATTGCATATATCCCCGACAATCCTGAGCTTTATGAATTTATGACGGGAGTGGGATATCTTAATTTTGTAGCTGACGTTTTCGGTGTCGATACAAAAACAAGAGGTGAGCGTATAGCTCTTTATTCCTCGAAGCTCGGGCTTACCGAAGCCCTTGGTGAGCGTATTGGCACGTATTCTCACGGAATGAAGCAGAAGCTCTCCGTAATTGCCGCCTGGCTTCACTTGCCAAAGCTCATAATTATGGATGAGCCGTTTGTCGGTCTTGATCCCAAAGCATCGCATACCTTAAAGGAAATGATGCGAGAGCATTGCAACAGAGGAGGCTCTATATTCTTCTCCACTCACGTGCTTGACGTAGCTGAAAAAATATGCGACAGCGTTGCTATTATTAAGGACGGACGTCTTGTAACTGAGGGCAAAATGTCAAGCGTCAGAGGTGACTTGTCTTTGGAATCCGTATTCCTTGAATTGGAGGAGGACGATGCTTAAATCCCTTATAAAAATCAGATTGTTGTCGGTTTTTTCGGCAATGAGCCGCCAAACGAAAACAAAAAAGGACACAGGAGATGCCGTCGGCTTTGTGATTGCCGCCATTATCGCTCTTGCCGTTGCTTTTTTCTTTACAATTATGTCGCTGGCTCTTGCTCCCGTTTTGATTTCTGCAAGAGCTGATTGGTTGTATTTTCTTATATTTATGACAGCCGACGTGAGCTTGGTCTTCATTTTTGGAATTTTCGAGACCAAATCGGAGATTTTCGAGTGTAAGGACAACGAGCTTTTGCTCTCTATGCCTATAAAGCCACGTGTTATAGTATTCAGCCGCATATTTTCGGTTATAATATGGAATTATATAGAATCGGCATTGCTGTTTTTGCCCGCTGTTGCCGTATATGCGATTTGCGGAGGCTCTGTCTTTGGAATTCTTGGCGGTGCGGTGGTATTTCTTTTTCTTCCGCTTTTGCCCACCTCCATCTCCGCTCTTGTCGGCTATGCGGTTTCTTGGATTTCATCGAAATTAAGACGTAAAACACTTGTAAGCGTCGTGTTTTTCCTGCTGTTCTTTGCGGCATATATGTACGCCTACAGCTACCTTGTCGGTGGAATGGATTCGTTTTTAACAAACGGCAGTGCTATGGTAGAGACCGTGGGTCGCTTTGCATTTTTGCGTGCCCTCGGCGGAGCTGCAATGCTTGAGCCTGTGCCGCTTATACTGATTTGTCTTTCTTCGGTTTTATCCGTGCTTTTGACGGTTAGCGTGATTTCTCTTTGCTTTTCACGCATCGTCTCGGCAAAAAAAGGCGGAAAACGGGTAGTCTATAAGGCAAAGGACAGGGCTTGTCGCTCCCCAAAGGCGGCTTTGATTTCAAAGGAGCTATCCCGCTTTTTCTCCTCTGCAACCTATATTCTGAACACCTCACTCGGGCTTATTTTTATGGTTGTACTTGCTGTCGGTGTGCTTGTAATGAGAGACGACGTAGCGTTGTATGCAGCCTCCGTAGCACAGCTTTTAGGTGCGGATTCGGCTGGGCTTACGTGCATTTTCCTCGCATCAGCACACGCCACCTGCGTTTCGTTTACGTACATTTCCGCCTGCTCGCTTTCTCTTGAGGGAAGGAACATATCGCTCCTTAAATCATTGCCAATTAGCGGTACGGACGTTCTTATATCAAAGATGCTTGCACACGTTGTAATATGTGCACCGCCCGTTTTTGTCACCTCTGTTCTTTTGATGATTGCAAGCGGAGAATATGTATATTTTTGGTATTTCCTGCTGCTTCCGCAGGCACTTAATCTTCTTGGTGCCGTGCTGGGTATAATTTACAACACGCTTTTCCCTAAATTTGAGTTTTCAAACGAAACGGCGGTTATCAAAAATTCTGCCTCTGTTGCTCTGACTATGTTTACAATGCTGCTTTTGGCAATGATAATTTCAGGCTTGGGAATTCTTCTTTATATAAAGCTTGGGGCTTTGGCGGCGTCGCTTTTACAGCTTCTCTTT
>JAZOQA010000003.1:0-2224 GCA_045655765.1 Eubacteriales bacterium
TTTTTCTTGCCTCGGTGTCCTTGCCGTACCAATCGAGGTCGAAATTTTCAAATGACTGCTTTTCTATGAGCTTGCCCATGCCCGATGCGGCAATTCTTTCAAATGCAAGTGCCTCGCGCAGGCAGGAGCAGGGCACGATGTCGTTGTAGCCCGTGTCTGAGCAAATTTTACACGTGTAGGGGGTATCCGTATAATTTTCGGGGAATCCGAGCTTTTTTATTAGTTCTTTTCGCTTTGCCGAGAGGGAGAGATTATGCTCCTTTATAGGGGTTATGTCCTCACCCGCACAAGCGGCACGGAATATTTGAGGTCCGACGGTTTTAAGCTCCTTGTCAATCTCTGCAATCTCGGGCGAGAGCCTTGCGACCTCGTTTCGTCTTGCCTCGGCGGTCGCCTCTGCCAGAAGTCGCCTTGCTGAAATCTTGTCCTTTGCTTTTTTTATAATATCTCTTGAGTACATTTGAAGAGTACCGTCCTTTTTTGAGTATTATGAATTTTTGTCCCCGTCGGTCTTGCCGTAGCTACGTTCCAAGGCTCTTGCGAGAGCCTCGTTGCAATCAAAGTTGCTGTATTTTGGTATGGTGGAGACAGATTTTGCCGCCTTTTGCGAGGCTGCCTTGCGTGACTTTTTTTCCTCTGCTATAATGCTGCGGTCCGTTTCCGTTTTTGCCTTGCACTCGGCTACCGTTTTGCAGCCCGCCTCGTGCCACCTTGTGAGTATAGCGTCTATGTATTTGTAATTTAAGCTCGACGTGCTCTCGGCGGTTATGTCAAGGGCGAGGGAAATGATTTCGTCGGAAAAGGCATAGACCTCTCGCCATTTTCTGTAAAAATCAAGCTCGGTTTTGCGTATATTTCTGCCGTACGCACCGAACATTTTGCGAAAATCGGGCACAAGTCCGTTTGTTTCTTCCTTGCTTTTTATGTAATCGTCAAGTGCCTCGATGGTATCTATTCCAAGCTCGTCGAGCTTCTTTGCCTGCCTTGTGAGCTTGAATACCGTCAGCTTGCCGCCGAGATTAAGGTGTGCGGCAAGAGTGAGAATGTAATCCTCTGTAAGAGCCAAGTCTGAAACGAGCGAGGTGATCTTTTTTATCTCGTCGGTATTCAGCGTTTCGACGTCCATAAGAGAGGCAAGCTCGGAGAAAAGGTCGGCAAGACTCTTTTTGCGAATTGTCCGCGCAACCTCTGTCGAGGAGCGTTCTGCAAGCTCCAAGTCCGACCCCGTGTCAGAAAATTCGTATGAAACGTTGCCCTCACGCACGACAATTCCCGCCTCCTCGAAAAGAGCAACGGCAGCCGCCGCACGTGCTCGTGAAACGCTTGCCGCCACAGCAAGCTCCTCCTCTGTGGAATACGTAAGAGGATTTGCCATTATAGCTATAAGGACACGAAGTTCATCACGTGAGGCATCAAGAAATGCCTCTTTATTCAAAGCATCAGAGGCTTTTGCCTTAAATGCACGGTTTTGTGCCATTACTCCTCGCCTCCGTCCTTTTCTCTTTTGCGGTCCTTTTCAAGCTTGATTTCATAGCAAAGAGTAAGAAGCGAGTCACCAAGATGAATATTTTCCACCGTGACACCCGGCTCGTCCATTTGAAGCTCCATATTTGCAAAGTTCCAAATTCCCGTAACACCCGAGTCAACCATAGTTTTGGCAACGTCGTACGCCGCCTCCTTTGGAACGGTTAGAACACCGATGTCAATACCCTCTCTTTTGCAAAATTCGCCAAGGGTATCGGTGTGGTAGACGGGAATGCCCGCAATCTCGGTGTTGACTACGTCCTCTTTTACGTCAAAGAGTGCGAGCCGCCTTACGCCTCTACGCTCAAACATATGGGTTGTTGCAAGTGCGTGTCCGAGGTTTCCTGCTCCGACAATAACCGCCTTGAAGCCCCCCGTCACTCCGAGAAGCTCGCTGATTTTTCCGTGAAGATAACGAATATTGTAGCCGTAGCCCTGCTGACCGAAGCCGCCGAAGCAGTTAAGGTCCTGACGTATCTGGCTGGCGGTCAGCCCCATACGCTCGGCAAGCTCGCGCGAGGAGATGCGAACGTAGCCTCCCTTGTCAAGCTCATCTAAAAAGCGGTAGTACCGCGGCAAACGGCGCACTACCGACATAGAAATTCTCTCGCTCATCAGCTCTCCCCTTTCAATTACATTTTAGATAATTATGCGCCACAAACGAGCTTTTGTCAACGGCTTTTTGCAAAATAGCCAAAGG
>JAZOQA010000004.1:0-7036 GCA_045655765.1 Eubacteriales bacterium
ACGGGCCTTGCTTTCTACGCTAACGCGCGTGCGCTCTTTGACGCTTCAATTTCCTATGAGAGCATTGCAGAAGATTATTTCAAGACGGCATTCGGAGAGGATTGGAAGAAGTTTTACGATTATCTTGTACGCCTTGGCAACGCCGTAGGTCTTGATTACCTCACGGGCGACAGAAACAGAGGCACGGGCAACTCCGATTGGTACGCGCCCGACAAGGTTGAGTCGCTTAAAACCGTCAAGGACGTCGTAAAAGAGGGAAGAGAGCTTATTTCGGCTCACTACAACTCCGACTTCCGCGTAAGAACGGTATCGGTAAGGCTTCTCGAATTCCACGCAATGTACGCCGAAATGCTTGCAGAGGTGCTTATCGAAAAGGCTGTCGGAAATGATGAAGAGGCACTGGAAAAGCTGAATAAAATGCGCGACGAATGCGGAAAATACGAGCTTCAATTCCAGACTTATTACGACCACGGACTCATTTTCCGTTACACAACGATGAAGGTTGCGTCAAAGACCGTGGCAAAGGTAGCGGATGCGGAGATTTAATTTTTTCTAATAAATTAGAATTTATTTGGTTTGCCCGTCGATTTGCAGTAAAAAAAGGCATCTTTATTGTTGAAAAATGACAAAAACGGCGTTCTAAAATCGTTAACATGCCTCTTGGAATATTGAAAAAACTGTGGTAGAATGTTATCGTTAAAAAAATAAAATTTATAAATAGGAGATTTTTTAAAATGGCAGGTCTTTCACTCAGACACATTTACAAGAAATACCCCGGCGGCGTTGTAGCCGTATCCGACTTCAACCTTGAGATCAAGGATAAGGAGTTCCTTATCTTCGTTGGTCCTTCGGGTTGCGGTAAGTCCACCACTCTTCGTATGATAGCAGGTCTTGAAGAGATTTCCGAGGGTGAGCTCTACATAGGCGACAGATACGTTAACGACGTAGCTCCTAAGGACAGAGACATCGCGATGGTGTTCCAGAACTACGCTCTTTATCCTCATATGACTGTTTTCGATAATATGGCATTCGGTCTTAAGCTTCGTAAGGTTCCGAAGGAAGAAATCAAAAGACGTGTTGACGAAGCTGCAAGAATCCTTGACATCAGCCACCTTCTCGAGCGTCGCCCCAAGGCTCTTTCCGGTGGTCAGAAGCAGAGAGTTGCACTTGGACGTGCTATAGTTCGTAACCCCAAGGTATTCCTTCTTGACGAGCCGCTTTCCAACCTTGACGCTAAGCTTCGTGCGAGCATGAGAACCGAGCTTACCAAGCTTCATAAGAAGGTTGAAACCACCTTTATTTACGTAACGCACGACCAGGTCGAGGCTATGACGATGGCTTCCCGTATCGTTGTTATGAGAGACGGTGTTATTCAGCAGGTTGACACTCCCCAGAACCTTTATGATTCTCCCTGCAACCTCTTCGTTGCGGGCTTCATAGGCACACCTCAGATGAACTTCATCACAGGCAAGCTTACAAAGCGTGAGAATGACCTTTATGCAACGTTCGGTACAACCGAGCTTAAGCTTCCTCAGGATAAGGCTAACAACCCCAACCTCAAGGAGTACATCGGTCAGGACGTTATATTCGGTATTCGTCCCGAGGCAATCCACGACGAGGCTATGTACCTTCAGTCTATGGCTGACACCGTTATGAATGTTAACGTTGATGTAACCGAGCTTATGGGTGCTGAGATTTACCTCTACCTCGGCTTTGAGGGTATGGAGGATGCAACGAACGGAAAGAATATCATTGCAAGAGTTTCTTCCCGCTCCCGTGCTCAGGCAGGAGACAGCATCACCGTTGCTATCGACACCTCCCGTATCCACATCTTCGACAAGGATACCGAGAAGTGTATCTGCCACTAATTTAAAAATCAAAAACGGAGCTGAAAATTCGGCTCCGTTTTTATAATTTGAGCATAGAAGATACTCATTTTTACACTTTTCTCCTCTTTTGCATACAATAAAAAGGAACGGAGTCTCTTTCTCTCTGTAAAGCAACTCCGCAAAAAAAGGTTTTTAAATTATTACTGTATTAGAATCGTCGCTCTCATTCTCGTCGTGATGTGCCGCAACGAGCTGAACGTGGTATGCGTCGATTACCGCATCCTCAAGCGCACCTCTTGCCGCTGAGCTGATAGGGTGTACGATGTCTCTGTAAGTTCCGTCGGGATTCTTTCTTGAGGGCATAACAATAAAATATCTGTCTCTGGCGTAAATGACCTTTATGTCGTGTACAGCAAGGCAGTCGTCAAAGGTCACAGAGACTATTGCCTTCATAGGTCCGTCTTCAAAGAATTTTCTGATTTTGATATCCGTTACTTGCATTTTTCAAATCCTTCCTCTAATTGTGTCGTTTGGTAACGTAATTATTATAGTATAAAAATATTAAGAATATTCAGGGATATAAAGGATATTTTTTAAATTATTTTAGGATGTTTTAAGAATTTGTGTTGTACAAAAATTTAACAACTGTCAAAGGAGCTTGAATTTTGTCACTTTACAATTCTTCTTTGGGAATTTTGAAGCTTGCGGAAATAATGGAAAAAATCGAGAAAGATGGGGGGCGTGTTCATTTTTTAGGGGTATTCGGAGCAGGGCAGAGGGGGCTTGCAAGGATTTTGCTCCTCCAAGGCATAAGAGTTTCGGGTAGCGATATAAGAGATATTTCCGAGGGGCGTGAGCTTGTGGGAATAGGACTGGAATTCTACCCCGCTTCGTGTGAGGAAAACGTAGATGGTGTCTCCCTTTGCGTTTACACGCTTGCAATCGATGAGAACAACCCCGAATATCGGGCGGCAAAAAGACTTGGAATTCCTACTGTTTCTCGTGCGGAGCTTTTAGCTTTCCTCTTTTCACGTGCAAAACGCCGTATTGCAGTGGCAGGCTCACACGGCAAAAGCACAGTCACTGCTATGCTCGATCACATTCTTATGAGTGCGGGAGCTGTGCCTACGGTGGTTACGGGTGCATCGCTTTCAGACGGAGAAGCAGCAAGATTGGGTGGAGGCGAATACTTTATTGCAGAGGCGTGCGAGTATAAGGATTCGTTTTTGAAATTGCATCCCACAGTCTCGATAGTAAACAATTTGGAGCTTGACCACACGGACTATTTTAAGAGCCTTGACGATTTGAAGCGTTCATTTATAAAATACGCCTCCCGTGCCGAGGACTTTGCACTCATAAATATCGATGACCCCCATTCTGCCTCCCTTATCGGAGAAATAAGCTCACGCACGGTCACCTTTGGAGCTAGTGCGAATGCCGATTGGCGTTACTCGCTGGTCGCTCTCGGTGAGGGGAAGAGCGTTTTCGCAGTCTATCACCACGAAAAGCCGCTTGGAGAAATCGAGCTTAACATTCCGGGCACCTTCAACGTGTCAAATGCTCTTGCAGCGATTGCAGCTCTTGGGGAATACGGGGTTGATTTTGAGGATATACGTGGGAGCGTGTCGAGTTTTCTTGGTATTAAACGTCGTCTTGAATACCTTGGCGAGTACAAATTTCGCTCGGTCTTCTATGACTATGCACACCATCCGACCGAAATTGCAAAGGGGATTTCTGCGGTGCGTTCGCTTGGATTTTCTTTAATTACCGTGGTTTTTAAGTCTCATACCTACTCACGCACAGCGGCACTTTTTGATTCCTTTGTCAAGGCACTCTCGCTTGCCGATTACACCGTGATAGGTGAAATTTACGCCGCAAGGGAAGAAAACATCTTTGGCATTAGCCCTGCTGACCTTGTTTTGGCCATCGGTCCAACTTCAATCTTTGCAGATGATGAAAAAGTCCCCGAAATTCTCGATAATTTTACACGGGGTGCCATTATAATTATGGGTGCCGCCGATATGAATGGAATT
Organism: Eubacteriales bacterium; assembly: GCA_045655765.1. GTDB lineage: Bacteria > Bacillota > Clostridia > Oscillospirales > CAG-272 > UBA1740. Next base: position 3,863 of record JAZOQA010000004.1, read on the forward strand.
CTTAAAAGAATGAAAATAGAAAATAGAGGAATAATAAAATGAAAAGTATACTTATAAGTGCCTGTCTTCTCGGCATACCTTGCCGTTATGACGGAAAATCAAAGCCAAAAATCGACCAAAAGACACTCAATTTACTAAAGGATAGGTATAACCTCATTCCAGTATGTCCCGAAATATACGGCGGACTTCCAACTCCGAGAGTCGGCAGCGAGCGTGTCGGCGAGCGTGTGCTTATGCAAAACGGAAAGGACGTGACGGAAAATTATAAGCGAGGTGCTGAAGCAACCCTTGAGATAGCTCACCTTTTTAATTGTGAGGTTGCAATAATGAAAGAAAAAAGCCCCTCCTGCGGCAAGGGGCTTATACACGACGGAACATTTTCAGGCACCCTTAAAGAGGGCGACGGAGTTGCCGCCGAGCTGCTTTTAAAAAACGGGATATACGTGATAGGCGAAAGTAAAATCCACGAGCTTTTAAATTGATACCTGACTCGGGAAAAACTGTGAAAAATTGAACGAAAATTGGAACAAAACGGGGGCTTACTCTGTGAGTGACCGAAGTACATATTGTACCGCATATAACGCAAAGGGGGGGATTCGGTGCAGGAGTTGAGTGTCCCGTTTTTTGTTGCTTTTAAGTAGCACAGGTTGGGCTTCTTTTGCGTGCCGTTTCGGCACGCCTTTTTTATTGCACCGTACTAGTCCTCCGCATTAAAAAAACGAGAGGAGAAACAAAATGAATGATATAAAAGAAGAAGTTCTCAATTCCGAAACGGCTGTAAATCTGATTTCCGAAAAGAGATTCGGAAAGCTTAAAAGCCTCGCATCTGCGATGCGTCCTGAGGACCTTGCTCTACTTTTTGACGACATTCCCGACAAGCTGATATGCACATTTTTCAGAGTTCTGCCAAAGGAGCACGCAGCGGATTGCTTTATAGAGCTTGACCCGTCTGTCAGGCTTATGCTCGTCGAGGGCTTCACAGACCGTGAGCTTTCGGGGATTTTAGACGAGCTTTTCCTTGATGATACTGTAGACGTAATAGAGGAAATGCCCGCAAACGTGGTAAAAAAAATACTGCGTGCAACACCGCCAAGCGAGCGTGCGGCGATAAACCAGCTGCTTGGCTATCCAAAGGATTCCGCAGGCTCGCTTATGACTCCCGAGTACGTTCGTCTTTTGCCCTCTATGACGGTGGAGGAGGCACTGAATCATATAAGAAAAGTAGCAATAGACAGTGAAACCGTATACACCTGCTACGTAACCGATACGCACCGCCGCCTTGTAGGCATCGTAACGGCAAAGCAGCTTTTAATAAGTGCACCCGAAACAAAGCTCTCCGAGCTTATGGTAACAGATATAGTCTTTACAGAAACCTCCTCGGATAGAAAAGAGGCCGTCGCACTAATAAAGAAATATTCGCTTCTTGCCCTGCCCGTAGTTGACCACGAGGGGCGTCTTGTCGGAATTGTGACCGTCGATGATGCCGTTGATGCGATGAGTGAGGAAGCCGAGGACGATTTCGCAAAAATGGCGGCTATGACCCCGAGCGATACAGAATATTTAAAGGCACCCGTTTTCCGCCTTTTTCTTGCGAGAATTCCGTGGCTGCTCCTGCTTCTTATTTCGTCCGTTCTTTCGAGCATAATGCTCAAACGCTTTGAATCTGCACTGCCTGCCGTTCTGGTTCTTTTTGTTCCTATGCTTATGGGTACTGGCGGAAACTGCGGCTCGCAGGCATCGGTTACCGTTATTCGTTCTCTATCTTTAGGTGCAGTTACTCCAAAGAACACGCCGAGGGTGCTTTTAAAGGAGCTGCTTGTCGGTCTTCTTTGTGCCGCCGCACTTGGTGTCGCCGCATTTTTGAAGGTTGAATTTATCGACGGGGCAGCAATGGGCAATGCTGCAATAACGGTTGAGGTAGCACTTACTGTTGCAGTGGCTCTTGCCGCTGTCGTTATTGCCTCAAAGCTCATCGGTGCGGCACTCCCGATGCTTGTAAAGCTCATCGGGCTTGACCCGGCAGTTATGGCATCTCCGTTTATAACCACCATAGTCGATGCTATTTCCCTTGTTGTATATTTCGTTATAGCATCTATGCTTCTTATATAGAAAATACAAAACCCATTCGCAAGTCTCTTTTTAGATAAAAGCGAGTGGGACTTTATTTTTTGTGAAAGTCACCAAAATCGCTATTTTTTGGATAAATTACCCCTGAAATCCCTATTTCAATGCCATTTTGCAAGGTTTTAAGCGTAAAAAAACGACCTCATAGAATTTCTTCTACAAGGTCGTAATTTTATTTCGTTTTGCCTATTGTGTTATAAGGCGTTTTGCCTTTTCACAGCCTTTTCACACTTTTCACATTTTCTGAATTAACCCTTAATTGCTGCCTGAGCTGCTGAGAGTCTTGCAATCGGAACTCTGAAGGGCGAGCAAGAAACGTAGTCAAGACCGATCTGGTGGCAGAACTCAACGGATGTGGGATCACCGCCGTGCTCGCCGCAGATACCTACGTGGAGGCTCTTGTTTACGGGTCTGCCGAGGGTAACAGCCATATTCATAAGCTTGCCAACACCGGTGGTGTCAAGCTTTGCAAAGGGATCGTTCTCGAAGATCTTTGCATCGTAGTAAGCATTAAGGAACTTACCTGCGTCGTCTCTGGAGAAGCCATAGGTCATCTGAGTGAGGTCGTTTGTACCGAAGCAGAAGAAGTCTGCGTTTGCGGCAATCTCGTCTGCGGTAAGGCAAGCACGAGGAATCTCAATCATAGTACCAACCTCGTACTTGAGGGTAGCGCCTGCTGCTGCGATCTCAGCGTCAGCGGTAGCAACAACTACGCTCTTAACGTACTTGAGCTCCTTAACGTCGCCAACGAGAGGAATCATGATCTCAGGAACGACCTTCCAGTCAGCATGCTCCTTCTGAACGTTGATAGCGGCGCGGATAACAGCGGTGGTCTGCATCTTTGCGATCTCGGGGTAGGTAACTGCGAGACGGCATCCACGGTGACCCATCATGGGGTTGAACTCGTGCAGCGATGCGATGATAGCCTTGATGTCCTCAACGGACTTGTTCTGTGCCTTTGCAAGGAGAGCGATGTCATCCTCGGTGGTGGGAACGAACTCATGGAGAGGGGGATCAAGGAAACGGATGCAAACGGGGTTGCCCTCGAGA
>JAZOQA010000005.1:0-13382 GCA_045655765.1 Eubacteriales bacterium
CACCTTCTTGGTCATCTTACCCTCGGTATCGTAATAATACTTAACGGTATTGGAGATAACCTTAGCGGTTACGATTTCGCCATTCAGCTCGATATCTGCTTCAGTTGCACGGACAATTCTGCCTTCCTCGTACTCATAATTATACTCCTTTTTGCCCGAAATGTCAATAGAGCGGACGATGTTTCCGTCTCCATCGTAGACATAGAAAAACTCCGCACCTCAAATGAAGTGCGGAGAAAAGTATTTATGTGAGAAAACATTATCATTGTTCGCCATTCGAAAACGGGACAAATGTAATAATAGTATTTTCATACGACCAATAGGGAAATTCTACCTCAGAATATCTGTCACACACCATAGCAGTAATCTTATTGTTTTCTGTTTGGAAATACATATAAATCAGTGGAGATGTGGTTCCTGGCTTCAAATTGTTCATTTTCCCATTTTCTATCGATAGTACATAATAATTATCATTGCCCACCTCGAGTGCATTAATGTATAGCTTTTCTCCTTCTAATATTATTTCACCGCTATAATACCCATCCACACCGAGGAACGAGTTAAGATACATATCTAATTCTTGTGCGTGCCAGCGATATTCTTGCTCTAACTGTATTACACCAACTTTTTCAAGTGTCAATTCTTGTGGAATGGTTTCTTCATCAACTGACACACTATTGCTAATTGAGCATGAAATCGTTTCTGTTTCTTTATCGAAAAAATAAGTACCATAAATATGTCCGCATAAAATCGGCTCGCAATGTACCATGAAATTAGAATTTTCTGATTTTGAAACGTCGGAAGAAGAATAGAAATTTATTTGAATTTGATCAAATTCAAATGAGACAACCGCACGATAAGATTCGGAATTCACTTTGTAGTCACCTACCATATATTCGGTAAGTTCAAACACATTTAAAACCATATCCAATTCTCGGCAAATCCATTTTGTGTTCGGGAAATCGGCCGTTGTCGGATACATTCCTTTTTTTTGTTCGTCAAAAAAATTAGTGTTTGGAACACAACCAGAAGTAAAAACGAAGCAAAATAATAGAAGGACACATGTTATCACTTTTTTTGTATTAATCATAAGCTTTTGTTCTCCTAAAGAATTATGTGAGAGTAATCAAGCAAAGTGGTGAATATGAATTGTTCTTAATCCAAGCATCAATGGAACTTAATTCTCGATTACTGTTGTATACAAAGAATTTTTTATTGGACTCGGAGTACTGAATAGCTACATAATGTCCACCACTTGAGTGCTTATAGGCTAAAATAGCAATTTTTTTCTTGCAATTTTTGATTTTTTTATCAATGTTGTTTTTTAGTTTCGTTAAATATATTTTATTGGAATATCCCTTTCTTTTAAGGTAAAGTTGGATGTTTGTAAAATATACTCCAGCAAATCCAAGCGTAAGATCATGTGCTTGAATTGAATAATATATACCGTACATATCTTTGAAAATCATTAATAACAGAGGCAAGAAATTGCCAACCGACGGCATTTTAACATTTGCGGTATAAACGCAAGCTTTAATCTATTATAGCTATGCATTGACGCCTTTATCTCAAATCATTTTACTTTAATAACGTAATTTTCCTTTCTTTGCCGTGTAGGAGGAATTTCCTCGGCATAGCCGAAGATGCAGTTTGCAACACCAACATATCGCTCGGGAACACCCCACTGTCTTTTCAGCTCCTTGCCAAAGGGTGTCGAGAAGACCTCTCTCGCTCTGTGAATCCAGCAGCCGCCAACACCTATGGCGTGTGCGGCATTAAGAAGATTGCCGGCAACGAGACAAGCGTCCTCAAAGCCTGTGCTATATTCTGAATCGGCAAACACCACAACAACCGTCGGTGCTCCGTAAAACGGGTCACAGGTTATGCCAAGCACGGCGGCGTTAGCCTCGGAAATACGCTTCACAACCTCGGGGTTGGTTATGGCAACCATAATGGGGCTTTGACTGTTTTTACCCGTAGGGGCATAAGTTCCCGCCTCCAGAATCAGGTCAAGCTCCTGCTCCCTCAGCGGCTGTGGACTATACTTTTTAATGCTTCTTCTGGTTTTAAAGATTTCCGTGGACATATTTAAACCTCCTTTATTAAAATGTTATAACCTTAAAGGCACTGAGAATTGATGAAACTAAAATTGCAAGAATAAAAACGGGTGCAACGTAGCGAATCATAACCCCAAACATCCTTTTAGACTTAAACCCGTGACCAACTGAGATTTCCTCAATAATCGGACGTGGACCGAGAAAATATCCTATAAACAGGCAAGTAAGGAGGGCAACCACGGGCAAAATCACGTTGTTGCTTACAAAATCAAAGAAATCAAGTATCCTCATTCCGCCGATTTCAAAATTACGCCACTTGCTGTCGCCAAGGGCACAGATAATACCGAGCACGGCACTTACACCGAGCACTATAAGGCAAGCGGGCTTGCGTTTAAGTGCGAACTTGTCACAAAGTATAGAAACTGCGGTCTCCATAAGGGAGATAGACGAGGTGATTGCAGCAAAGAACACCATAGCGAAAAACAGAGTGCCGATTACAGCCCCTCCCTGCATCGTAGCAAAGACCTTGGGAAGCGTGACGAACATAAGCGGAGCGCCCTGACCGAGTGCCTGTTCATCTCCGCCCGAAAAAGCAAAAACCGCAGGGATAATCATAAGACCTGCAAGAAATGCAATTCCGGTGTCAAAAAGCTCTATATGCCTTGCAGCTTTTTCAATGCTTATATCCTTTTTCATATACGAGCCGAACGTTATCATTATTCCCATACCTATGGACATAGAATAAAACAGCTGTCCCATTGCGGCAACTACGGTCATAATCGAAAATTTAGAAAAATCGGGTTTAAGATAATATATTACACCGTCTATGCCACCGTCCATTGAAACTATGGTATAAATCGCAATAAAGAGTATGAATGCGACAAGCAGGGGCATTATAATTTTGCTTATCTTTTCCACGCCCTTTTCTACTCCGATAATAACGGCAGCTGCAGTTAAGACGATGAAAACGAAGAACCAAAAAATAGGTCCCCACACAGTTGAGGTATAATCGTAAAAATAACTGTTTGTCGCCATATACCCACCGTCACCCGACAGGAAGCCGACAAAGTATTTTATAATCCAACCGCCGATTATCGAATAATACGGCAAAATAATAACGGGAACTGTTGCCGCAATCCAGCCTATAAACGAAAATCGCCTGTCAAGCTTGCTGAATGCTCCAACGGCACTCAGCCCCGTTTTGCGTCCTATTGCTATTTCCGCAACGAGCAGAGAAAAGCCAAATGTGACTGTCAGAGCAAGATAAACTATAAGGAAAACAGCTCCACCGTATTTTGCAGCAAGATAAGGAAAACGCCAGATGTTTCCAAGTCCGACAGCAGAGCCTGCTGCAGCAAGAACAAATCCGAGCTTTCCTGTAAAAGAGCTTCTTTTAGACATCCGAAAAACCTCCTATCGGTGTATGCGAAGAGGCATAAAAGCTGATCTTCTCTTCGTCAAAAGTTGTGTAAGAATTAAATTTTATAAGCTTTCATTTTCATAAACGCCGTGCTTAAAATTAATTATTTCCAATTTCAAAAGATGCTAACACACTAACACGGCACTTTTAAAAGCACGTGAAGGATTTTCCTATATCGTTCACGTGCTTACTTTATGTTACATAAAACAAACGGCATTGCTCGCAGGCTTATTCCTTGCCGTAATAAACGATTTTCCCCGGCTCTACTGAATGTGTGAGCCAAACGTTTCCGCCTATAATCGCACCGTCGCCAATCCGTGTGCTTCCCCCAAGAATTGTCGCATTTGCATAAATAATGCAACCGTTTCCTATATCTGGGTGACGCTTAATTCCCTTTACGGGGTTGCCCTGCTCGTCAAGCTCAAAGCTCTTCGCACCGAGGGTTACACCCTGATAAAGCTTGACCCTGTCACCTATCGTTGCGGTTTCACCGACTACAATACCTGTGCCGTGGTCAATGCAGAAGTATTCGCCTATCGTTGCTCCTGCGTGAATATCAATACCCGTTTTTTCGTGTGCAAATTCTGTCATAAGACGGGCAATATAAGGAATATTTCTTACGTAAAACTCGTGTGCAAGGCGGTAGATAGAAATTGCGTAAAAGCCGGGATATGAGAGAATGACCTCCTCGGGGCTTTTTGCCGCCGGGTCTCCCTCGTAAATAGCCTGAACATCCTTTATAAGCTTTTCTTTGATTTGGGGAATAAGAGCAAGAAATTCATAAGTAAGCGTCTCGGTGTCCTTTGTCATCTCCTCGCCCTGAAAAGCGTATGCGGCGGTAATCTGACGCTTTATTTTGAAGAATACAGAATCAAGAATTTGAACTCTTGTCAGCCCTGTGTTTTCTTCAAGCTCAAAATACTCGGGAAACATCAGCGACTGCACGTTTTTAATTATTGAAATGACCTCCCGACGTGAGGGAGTGATAGGTGTACGCTTTCTAAAATAATTTTGGCCGCATTCATTCTTCCCATCAAGCTCGGCAAGTATTATTTCAAGATTCTGCTCGTGATAATTCATTGGAGTTTCTCCTTATGTAAAGTATATGGCCCGAGGGAAGCATATTTTTCGCCCTCACGTGATATTTTTTTAATTTTAGCATACCGTATTAAATAAGTCAAGAGGAATATAAAATTTAATTTTAGTTTTGACTTTATTATTTTAAATATTTTAATGCGTCGGAACGTTTTTACATCAAATTTGTGCATATTTATGATATTTTCGCTCGTTTTTTGCATAATTATTCAAAAAATGTACTGACACCGTTATTTCAAAGCACAAGCACCGAGAAAATCACTTTTAAAATTTAACACGGGTTTAGGTTTGTGAATTTTTTTCTAATAAAAAAAGACAAAAAAATTTTCAAAAAAATTGTTATTATTTGCACTTTTGCGGTTGATTTTTTATAAAATATATGTTACAATGATTACATAAAATGCTTTTAAATGCAAAAAAGTATTAATCATTGGTTAAAAATTCACATTTTAGCCCATCTTTACGGGCAATACATATATAGGACACATAGGCAATGGGAAAAAGTATTTACACATACTACAAAGAACGCTTGATTGAAATCGGCGGAAACAACAAGTGCCTTTATCTCAAAAACGCAGTAAGAAAAAGCTCTTACGATTTAGGAAAGCTTTTTGAGGGACGAGATGACAAAATCTCGGAATTCAAGGAATTCTTTCTGTCGAACAAAAGCTATCCAATTTCACTGATAGATAAAAAAGAGAAAGAGGCAGTACTCAAAAATCTTCAGGTTCGTGCACGCATAAAAGAAATTCCCGAGGGAGCGGAGCTTTCGGGAGGAGAGCTTGAAGCACTTGTAAAAAAGAACGAAAAAGCACAGCGTGATGCAGAAGCAAAAGCTATTGAGACTGAAATTGAGCGTATAAAGGAATTAAAGCGTGAGACTGAGGAAATCGAAAAGGAAACGGGCAGATACGAGCTTTATATAGGCTACCCGTTCGTTTTCGGAGCAATTCAGCAGGGTCCGACAAAAACACCGATTAAGGCACCCCTCTTTCTCTTCCCTGTCAAAATCGATATTCCTGATGAGCATACGGTTGAGATAAGACGCAACGATTCGGAAAAGGTGCAGATAAATCAAGCATTAATTTTTGCTTATGCACAATCGAAGAAAATCAGTCTTGAGGGCGTGGAGCTTGAATTTGACTCCCTCGGACATTTAAAGTCCGTCAAGGATGCGATAGATTATTTAGCGGCGGCACATATAAAGATAGGCTTTCAGGCAGACAAAAACATTTTTTCATACACAAAATTCAAGGAGCCTGAATGTGACAGAACCGAGCTTTCGGTAAGAAACGGAGCGGTGATAGGCAGATTTCCGTTTTCAAGCTCTATTTATAACGATTACGCACTGCTTGAAAAGAAAAATCTCACAAACGATGCCATTACAGAGCTTTTGAGAAACGGCAAAAAAAATATAAAGCCGAAAAAGAAAAAGGACAAGAAAAAGAATGCACAACCTCTTAACAGTTATACTGTTAAAATGCTCGACTACGCACAGTCCGAGGTTGTAAAAAAGGTTGACGAGTGCGGAAATATGGTGATATACGGTCCTCCCGGAACCGGAAAATCGCAAACCATTGTAAACGTCATCACCGATGCTCTTTGCAAGCATAAAAAGGTGCTTGTTGTCTCTCAAAAGAGGGCGGCGCTTGACGTTGTATTCAACAGACTCGGTACTCTGAATCAAAAGGCGATGTACATAATCGACGAGAGTAAGGAAAAGCAGTCATTCTATGAAAGATGTCTTTCTGCCCATCAAAGCGATATGATAGAAAGCCTTGTTGACGTTACCTCGCTTGAGCGTGAATACGATGTATTGCAATCAAAAATCAACGCCGAGGTTGCGGAGCTTGAGGCAATCAATATACTTTTAAATAAAAAAAGAGCTTTTGGACTTTCGCTCTCTGAAATGTACAACTCCTCTTATATGCTTGCGAAGAACTCGCAGGAGTATGCAATATACTTAAAGCTCCTTGAAAAGAAGTCGTTGATGTCGCTTGACTACCCCGCCCTCAAGGAGGCTCTTTTCGGAATACGCTCAATGGAGCTTGCGAACATCTACTACAAGTATTTGCAGGACAAGGAGAGAAATCCGCTCATTGATAATATGCAGCCCGGTATGGATATAAGAACACTCAGCGAGGTCAAGGGTCTTGTTGAGGAAATTCAAAGGTCTAAAAAGGGACTGTTCAGCATTGCAAAATACCCGTATTACAGGCAGGTTCTTGCATATTTCGACAAAATGGAGGACGAAAAAACACTCGATTCGCTTGTCAAAACGGAGCTTAAAATCTCCGGCAAATCATCGTTCTTCTCCGCCAAGGAGGCGGCGAGAATACGCAGTATGTACGTTGCCGCATACGATGCAATACGAGAATATGTAAAAGAGTACGACTGTCTTTTGCGAGTTATGACAAATGACGGATATATTGCCGTTATAGACAACGTTTTGCGAGGCAATTACGCATATTTAAAGCTTGTAATAGATGCCCTTGACAACTATATAACCGCAAGGGATACGGCACGTCTGATTGACGGTCTTGACGAAAACAAGCTGAATATACTAAGCTTTGCTTACACGAGCAGTAAAAATTATTCAAGCTACCTTGAAATCATCGACAAATTGATGATAATCAGAATATATCACGAGATTCTGTGCTATGAGCAGGAGTGTAAGGGCGAGTTTTCCGCTATGGTGGATTTTGTAAACATTACCTCCAAGATTATGAAGCTGAAGGAAGAACAGCTCGACGTGGCATACAAGCTCTGTGCCGGCAAGAGCAGCCGTGAATACGAAACGCTTTATAATAATGCAAAGAACAACAAGGACTACCTATATCAGATTTCAAAGAAGCAAAAGTTCTGGCCCATAAGAAAAATGATGGATGTCTATCGCAACTTTATTCTTGAGCTGTTCCCCTGCTGGCTGCTCTCCCCTGAAAACGTTTCCAACCTGCTTCCTCTTGAGAAGAATATGTTTGACGTCGTTATATTCGACGAGGCATCTCAGGTATTCATTGAAAGCACAATTCCCACGATATACAGAGGAAAGAACATCGTAGTCGCAGGAGATGCAAAGCAGCTTCGTCCGTCGGCGACCTTTATGAAGCGTTTTCTCGGTGCAAACCCCGAAGAGGAGGAGGACTTCTCCGTTCAAGCCGCCCTTGAGGTGGAAAGCCTGCTTGACCTTGCGGTAGCGAGATACGAAAGTGCAAATTTGACGTACCATTACCGTTCAAAGAGCCAAGAGCTGATAGACTTTTCAAACTATGCATTCTACTCGACGAATTTGCGAGTTGCTCCAAACGTTACAAGAAACCGTGCCGACAAGCCGATAGAGCGTTATAAGGTAAACGGAAAGTGGATAGAGCGCCGCAATGTTCAAGAGGCAAAGAAAATCGTTGAAATTCTTTCTGATATTTTTAAAACGAGAAAGAACAACGAGAGCATCGGTATAATCACGTTCAACGCCGACCAACAGGCTTGCATTGCCGATATGGTAGACAAGGAGGCTGCGAAAAACCCCGAATTCCGCTCGTTTATAACGAAAGAAACTCACAGATTTGAAAACGGAGAGGACACGAGTCTCTTCATAAAGAATCTTGAAAACGTCCAAGGAGACGAAAGAGACATAATAATCTTCTCAATAGGATATGCAGAGAACGAGCTTGGACGAATTTATACCAACTTCGGCTCGCTGTCCTCCGAGGGCGGCGAAAATCGTCTGAACGTTGCAATAACACGTGCTAAATCCAAAATTATTCTGGTCACGAGCATTGAGCCTGAGATGTTAAAGGTTGAAGCCTCCAAGCATCAGGGTCCTAAGCTTTTGAAAAAATACCTCACCTACGTGCGTGCCGTTGCAAACGGAAACCGAGAGGAGGCAGATGCAATCCTTTCTGAGCTTGACTCCTCCGAAATCCGCACGACGGAGCAAATCACAAAGGTCGCACGAATTGAGGAGCAGATGAAGGAACGTCTTGAAAAGCTCGGGTACAAGGTTGATGTGGGGCTTGGAAACAAAAACAACCGCATTTCCCTTGCAATTTACGATGAAAAGACGGATAAGTATCTTGTCGGAGTTGAGCTTGACCGTGATGCATTTTCTAGCTCGGACTCTACGCTTGAAAGAGACGTATACAGACCTAAATTCCTTGAATCGAGGGGCTGGACCATCGTAAGAGTTTGGTGCCGTGACTGGTGGCTGTACCCTGCCCGTGTTATAAAAATCATAACCACCCTTGCAGAAAAGAACCGAAAAGCAAAATAAAGAAGAAAGCCGCAATAAAAAGAGCCTCATTAAAAAAGCACTCTTTTGCGGCTTTTTTCATAAATTTAACTTAAAAAAGTCAAAACTGCATTAAATTAACAAAAAATCCATTATTATACTTGAATTTCTTAAAAAAATAATGTATAATATTATTTAGTTTTAATAAAATCAAGAAAGGTTGAAAAAATGTTTAATTTTGCACTCGCAGCGGGCGGAAGCGGAATCTTTATGATCGTTATGATCGTCCTCCTTGTAGGTATGTTCTGGTTCACTTCTCGCTCAAACAAGAAAAAGCAGAGAGAAGAACAGAATATGCGTGATTCGCTCTGTGTAGGAGATGAGGTCACTACTATTGGCGGAATCATTGGCAAGGTTGTTTCCGTAAAGGGAGAAACCTTTGTTCTTGAAACAACCAAGGACTGCACGAGAATCCGTTTCCTCAAGGGAGCAATCAGAAGCATTGACGTTAAGGTTGAGGACGTTGCCGCATCTGTCGCCGAGGCTAAGGCTGAGCAGACCGCTGAGGCTAATACTGAGCTTAAGGACACTGCTGAAGAAAAGAAAGAAGAAAAATAATCCGTCATAAAAAGACGAGCCTCCGAATAATCTTGTAACAAGAGACTTATTCGGAGGCTTTTTTTATGAAAAAACACAAATTTAGGAACAATGGGAATAAAGGTTTAAGGGCACTTTTAATCGGTGTACTTTTGACCTTTGTAATTTACACGGCTCTTGTGCTTTTGATGAGCTTTGCCGCTTATGCGACAAGCGACCCAACGGGCAAAATCAAGCTTTTTTCATTAATTGCATTAATGTTAAGCTGTGTTATATCGGGATTTATAAACGGAAATCGGTATAAAAACAAAGCTACCCCCGTAGCCTGCTCGGTGATTTTTTCGCTCGTGATGCTTATTGTCGGCATAATTCATAAGGGCGGTGCTCCCACACTCGGGAGCATCATAAACTGCATACTTTGTGTTGCTATAACGGCAATATCTGCAAAAATCACCGTGTCCCGTCAAAACGGGCGTAAAATCAAACGTCGCTGAGTCGTTTGATATACATAGGAAGCGCCTGCTCGAAGTTAACTCCGTAGAAGCGTGCCTCAGGGTCACGAAGCGTGCATTTCATACATTCAAGCGTAAAATCCACCGCAAGCGCCAAGGAATCCTCAACACTAAGCCCTCTCATATATGCTCCGAGGGTGGCAGAGGCATATATATCCCCTGTGCCGTGGAACGATACGGGCAGCTTTTCGTTAAAGTAAGAGAAATAGCTTCCGTCCTCGGAATTGTAGGCATAAACACCGATTTTGTCATCGGAGAAGCTGATGCCCGTGAGGGCTGCACGCTTACAGCCAAGGTCAGTCAAGTGGCGAAGCACGTCTCTTATGTACTCTTCGTCATAGTCCGCCTTGTACGGAATTCCGAGCATAAAGGACGCCTCGGTAATGTTGGGAATAATGAGGTCCGCACGTCCTGCGAGCTTTGCCATTTCCTTTGCAAACTCTTCTGTAAATCCGTAATAAAGCTTGCCGTTGTCTGCCATTGCAGGGTCTATGACAACGGCGGTTTTTTCTTTTTTATGAGCCGTTATAAATTCGTCCACAAGCTGAAGCTGACGGAACGAGCCGAGATAACCCGTATATATAGCGTCAAAATCAATATTCAATTCGGAAAACGCATCGGAAATCTTGGTTATTTCATCAGTGAGGTCACAAAACGTGAACTTTGGAAACGCAGTGTGTGTGGACAAAACTGCGGTGGGCAAAACTCCCGCTTCAACACCTGCTGCCGAAATTATGGGAAGTGCGACTGTCAGCGAGCATTTGCCGACACAGGAGATGTCTTGAATTGTGATAATTCTTTTCATTTTTATCCTCTTTTTTTATAATTCTATTTTATTTCATAAATTTCAGCACCGAGCGAACGAAGCTTGCCGATTATATCTCCGTAGCCTCTTTTAATAAGCTCGGACGATGAAATCAAGCTCTCGCCCTTTGCTAAAAGTGCGGGTAAGAGAAGCGTCGCTCCGCCTCTTAAATCGGGAGCATCTGCTGAAGCACAGGTATATTTAGACGGAAAAATCTCCACTCCGTCATTTTTTCTTTCAAAATCAAGCCCGAATTTACGAAGCATATCAAGATAGCCGAAGCGTCCCTCGAAAACCGTGTCCCTGATGCTCCCGCCAAGGAAAGCTCCAAGGACAGGCGCACAAAGAGGCTGTAAATCAGTAGGCAAGGCGGGATAAGGTGCGGCAACGAGCGAGATGCGTTCTTTAAGCTCGCCAAAGAGGCTAAGACTTCCATTTTCTTCTTTAATTTCCGCCCCCGCCCTCGTAAGCGGTGTAATAAGTCCTGACAGTTCCTCCGAAGAAGAGCCACAAACACTCACCCTCCCCTCCATCAAAAGAGACAGCAAAAGATACGTTCCCGTTTCTATCGGGTCGGGCGGTACGGTGACCTTGCCGCCGCCAAGAGAAGCTCCGACAACTGTGATTTTGTCTTTAGAAAACTCTATTTTCGCTCCTGCGGAAATTAAAAAATCCGCAAGGGTTCTGATGTGTGGCTCACGTGCATAGGAGTAAATTTCCGTTTCTTCGGGAATGCTTGATGCAAGAATAAGGGCATTTGCGGTTGCACCGACGGAAATCTTGGGAAAATAAATTTTTGCACCGTGCGGACGCTTCATATAAATGAAATCTTCAGTGACACAAGCTCCGAGCATTTCTGCGGCATATACGTGCAAATCTATGGGTCTTGGTGCAAAATTACAGCCTCCGAACAGAGAAAGCTCTGCTTTGCCGAATGCGGCAAGGCAAGCCCCTATCAAATACGTTGAGGCTCTTATTGTGCCTGTCAGGCTTGCATCCGGCGGGCGGTAGGCAAGCCGTCGGGTGTCCACCGTCAAGGTTGAGCCGTTAAGAGAGGTGAGAGCACCGAGTGCTTCTATAAGTGACAGTGCCGTTTTGACGTCACTTATATCGGGAACGTTTTCAATAACTGAAATTCCGCGTGTAGATACAGTTGCAAGAATGACGGGTAATGCGGCGTTTTTCGAGCCACCCGCACAAATCTCGCCCGATAGGGGTACTTGACCCGAAATTACAAAGGCAGACATAACGTACTCCCCCAAAAAAAGGTATAGTACATTATATTCTTGTCAAGGTATGCGTGTGACGGGGAGAGTTCCGCCTACTCTTATGATGAATTATACTTATTATAATATGCCACTGTCAGTCTGACAGAAAGGCTGTAGCTTATTCTCCCCTCTGTGCCGTTGAGTTTCAGGTAGGCATCGTTGACATCGCCAACTGTCTGACCGAGCTTGCTGTCCTCGTATTTTGAGGAATGCCCGTATGCGGCTCTCATATCCGAAAGTGCAGCACTGCAAAGCCCCGAATGCACGCTTTTATAAAGCTCGGTATCGGTTCTGTAAAGAGCAGTGATAACGTATTCGTACATATTTAAATATCCGCTGTATCTTATATAAGGAGAGGTGGAGCGAATACAGACGCAAAATGCCATAAAATTCGCCTCGTTCTCCCTTATGATGCCCCTCTGATGAGCAAATTCGTGTGCAACGGTAAACGGGATAGCGTAGTCGGGGTAGCCGTCGTTAATATTGCTCTCCCCTGTGAAAAAGGTGTAAATTCCAAGCAGATGAGCGCTTGACATAAGCTCGTCAAAAAGCATAGGCTTTGCTTGTGTATAGAAATTAAAGGGAAAGCCGTATTCCTCCTCAAACGAGGTGTAAGCATCGGTGATAAGTCTGCTAAGCTCCGAAAAGGAGTGCTTCGTCTTTGAGGCGGACGATGGCTCAAGTCCGAGCAAAAGTGCGTGTGCGTTGACCTCATCACGCAGAATTTCGGCACAAAGAGCAAGGTTATCCCCTGTTATTTCAACCTCGTCAAGCTCCATTCGCTCGTCAAGCTCGGTGATATGATAAGGCACTCCGAGTGCCACGGCATAGCCTGAAAAGATGAAAGCGGGAATTGCTATAACTCCGAATAAAAAGCGTATCGCAGCCACTCGTGTTCGAAGCTTCACCGCCGCAAATACAAATAAAAGAATTAAGGCTATGGGAATCAAGACTAAAATAATTTCAAAAAACGATATAGGAAAATTGACCGTCAGCGAGGACATAAAAGTCCTAAAGAAAACCGAGACTGTTGAATTGAAAAAATCAGCAAACGGTGTCCATACAACAGCAAGTGCCAAGGCTATTGCCGAGAGGTGAGCAATAATAAGTGAGACAAGAGAAAATTTAGGAATATATTTATTTATAAAGGTTTTAATTTTCTTCAAAGCTTCAATCTCCCATTCTTATCAAATTCGCTCGTATCTCCTAACAATAGAGCCTTTAAGAACAGCAAAGAGGATACCGCAAAGCAGAAAACAAAAGAGAAGCTGTAAAAGCGACGCCGCCAAAGCCCCAAGCTTTATATAAAGAAGAATTCCCAAGCCTGAAATTATCATTGCCAAAAGCAGCATTGTAAACATAGTCAGAGCAACAGAGGCAGAATTTTTGATAACCGCCGT
>JAZOQA010000006.1:0-4731 GCA_045655765.1 Eubacteriales bacterium
GCACGTGAAGCTGGAATTGAACACGAAACCGATGAAGACGGAAGCACGTTTATGGAAAATGCTCTTAAAAAAGCTCGTGAAATTTCCGAGATTTCAAAATGTGCGGCTCTTGCCGATGACAGCGGAATCTGTGCTCATGCATTAAATGGAGCCCCTGGAATATTTAGTGCCAGATTTGCAGGCTCGCACGGTGAGGACGAGGCAAACAACGCTCTACTTATGGATAAGCTTCGTAACGAGGCTGACAGAAGTGCACATTACACCTGTGCTATGGCTCTCGTATTCCCTGATGGCAAAGAAGTCTTAGCGGAGGGGTATATGTACGGTTCGATAACGAAAAATCCAAGAGGAACGGCAGGATTTGGCTACGACCCATTGTTTGTACCTGACGGAGAGAGCCGTACGGTAGCCGAAATGACAGATGATGAGAAAAATGCGATAAGTCATAGAGCAAACGCTCTTAAAGAGCTTCTTAAAAAGCTTTAAGATTCACCCCGTGTTAAAAATCAAGTAAAAATAAACAATAACATGAAAAACGACGGCGAAATCAGCCGTCGTTTTTCTATTTGAATTTAAGTTTTTGTGACATAGCATCGGCTAAAATCAGATTAAGCTCCGAAAGTCGCTCGGCACACATCTCGGGTGTATCTTTAAGAGGAAAGAGTAATCCTAAATCCTCGTATTTTTCGAGGCAGAGCTTTTTAAAGGGAAGAAGCTCGACTTTTTTTATGCATTTGTACGGAGCAATAAGAGTTGCAAGCTTTCTTACAGAGCTTTCGGTGTCGTTAATTCCCGGAACTACTACGTGCCTTATCCACACGTCTTTTTCAAGCTTTTCGAGCTTTGCAAGAAATGCAAAAACACGCTCCATATCCGCACCCGTGTTGAGTTTATACGCTTCTTTGTCCGTAAACTTTATGTCGAGAAGAACAAGGTCTACAAATTCAAGCAATCTGTCCACGTCCCCGTTATCAACAGCACCCGAGGTGTCAAGAGCAATGTGAAGTCCATGGCATTTCAGCTTTGCGGCAACCTCGGTTAAAAATTTTGCTTGAACACACGGCTCACCGCCCGAAAAGGTCACGCCGCCGTTTTTGATGTAAGGATAAAGACGAAGCACCCTCTTTGCTATTTCGTCCGAGTCCCACTCCTCGCCGCTTTCTCTTTCCCACGTGTCGGGATTGTGACAGTAAATACAGCGTAAGGGGCACCCCGTGGTGAAAATTACCGCTCTTACGCCCGGCCCGTCAAGCGTGCCGAGCGATTGAATGCTATGTATGCGTCCTGTCATTATACCGACTCGTGGAAGGTCCTTTTGATGACCTCCGCCTGCTGCTCCCGTGAGAGCTTGTGGAAGTTTACGGCATATCCGGAAACACGTATAGTCAGGTTTGGGTAAAGCTCGGGGTCGTTCATAGCGTCGATGAGCTTCTGACGGTCAAGGACGTTGACGTTTATGTGATGAGCGTTTTGTGCAAAGTAGCCGTCGAGTATGCTCGCAAGATTGGATTTTCTATCCTCATCGGTCTTGCCGAGAGCCGAGGGAATTATCGAAAACGTGTTGGAAATTCCGTCACGGCAAGATTCGTAAGATAGCTTTGCAACGGAGTTTAAAGAGGCAAGTGCACCGCATCTTTCTCTGTTATGCATCGGGTTTGCACCGGGTGCGAATGGCTCGCCTGCGGCACGTCCGTCGGGAGTTGCACCAGTCTTCTTTCCGTATACGACGTTAGATGTGATAGTAAGCACGGAAAGCGTGTGCTTTGCCCCTCTGTAGGTCGGATTTTTGCGAAGCTCGGTGATGAGTCTGTCGAGCAGCTCCTTTGCAATCGAGTCTACTCTGTCGTCATCGTTTCCGAATTTCGGGAACTCACCCTCTGTTTTAAAGCCGACAACGATTCCTCTTTCGTCAAATTCGGGCGTTACAGATGCGTATTTTATAGCCGAAAGGCTGTCCGCAATTACGGAAAGCCCCGCCGCTCCAAACGCCATAACCCTCTCGACCTCTGTGTCGTGCAGGGCAAGCTGGGTTTTCTCATACGCATACTTATCGTGCATAAAATGAATGACGTTCATCGTGTCTACGTACTCGCCCGCAAGCCAACCAAGGTAGTATTCAAGTCTGCGGCAAACCTCGTCATAATTTAACACGCCCCCCGCTATTGCGGGCATCTCGGGTCCTATTTGCAAGCCCGATTTTTCTTCCTTGCCGCCATTGAGTGCCATAAGAAGAATTTTAGGCAGGTTGCATCTTGCACCAAAGAACTGCATCTGCTTGCCGACCTTCATTGCACTGACGCAGCACGCAATGGCGTAATCGTCGCCGAACGACGGACGCATAAGGTCGTCGTTTTCATACTGTATAGAATCGGTCTCTATCGACACCCTTGCACAGTAACGCTTAAATCCGTCGGGCAATGCCTCCGACCAGAGCACCGTGAGGTTCGGCTCGGGTGCTGTGCCAAGGTTATAGAGCGTGTGAAGAAATCTGAACGCACTCTTTGTAACAAGAGTTCTTCCGTCCTCACCCATTCCGCCGACCGCCTCGGTAATCCATACGGGGTCGCCGCCAAAAAGCTCGTTGTACTCGGGCGTACGCAGGTGCCTGATCATACGAAGCTTCATTACGAATTGGTCAATAAGCTCCTGTGCCCCCGCCTCGTCGAGTATGCCGAGCCTTATATCTCTTTCAAGATAAATGTCTATAAACGTGCCGACACGTCCGAGCGACATTGCCGCACCGTTTTGCTCCTTGTTTGCGGCAAGGTAGCCGAAGTAGAGCCACTGTATAGCCTCCTTGGCGTTTGTCGCAGGCTTTGAGATGTCAATGCCGTAAAGTGCCGCCATATCACGAAGCTTGCCAAGGAAGTCCATCTGCTTGTAAAGCTCCTCGGCAAGCCGGTTGTTTTCCTCCGTCATTCTCATCTTTCCAAGCTCCACCTTGTCTTTTTTCTTCTCCTCGATGAGGCGATCTATGCCGTAGAGTGCGATGCGTCTGTAATCGCCTATGATTCGTCCTCTGCCGTATGCGTCGGGAAGTCCTGTTAAAATTCCTGTATGACGCATAGCTCTCATTGTGTCTGTGTAAGCTCTGAAAACTCCGTCGTTGTGCGTGGTCTTGTAGAAGAACTCACGCTCGATTTCCTCTGACAGCTCATAGCCGTATGCTTTGCACGCACTGCGTGCCATTCTTATTCCGCCAAAGGGATTGACACCTCTTACAAGCGGTGCCCCGGTCTGAAGACCTACGATAAGCTCGTCGTCCTTGTCGAGATATGCGGCAGGGTAGCTGAGCAAGGAGGAAACGTTCCTCGTGTCGACTCCTATGACTCCGCCCTTTTCCTTTTCTTCCTTTAATTTTTCTTCAAGCTTGCCGAAAAGACGCTTCGTACGCTCTGTCGGCTGGGCGAGAAAGCTCTCGTCACCTATGTAAGGAGTGTAGTTCTTTTGTATGAACTCACGCACGTCAATCGTGTCGCACCACTTACCACCTATAAATCCGGTCCATTCCGTTCTCATACCTTCCATTTGCATTTCTCCGTTTCGTATGAATTTTATGCGGCAAACAAAAAAAAGGACAGTCTTGTTCACCACAAAACTGCCCAGACGGTCGGCATTAACATTCCCGGCTCCACATAGGTCAACCCTATTTATCCGTCAGTAACTCGGGAACTTTTACGCCATTATTATAACATAAATGAAAAATTATGTCAAGCACTTTCAAATAAAATATTAAAGGATATTAATGGAAACCTTTCTCGTTTTTAAAACTTAAACAGCAAAAATCAAAAATAACCAAAAGTACCCTTTGACCCCTCAAAAAATAAAATTAAAAAAATCACAAAATCCCTTGCAAAATCCTCCGCCTTGTGGTAGAATATTAAAGTAACGCCAAACTGCGGCAAATTAAAGGCCGCACAAAAGGAATTTCAAAAGTTAATACGCCTGCTTAGTTAAATGTAGCAAGCCAAAAACAGTTAATAACTGTTTTTGACGCAGCGAAACCGCCCAAAGCACAGAGCCGAAGAAGCGAGAAAACCGAGCGACGCACGGCGACAATGCGACGGTGGAGAAAAAAGCACAAAAGAAATTTCAAAAGTTAAAAAGCCTGCATAGTTAAATGGATATAATAACCCCCTCCTAAGGGGTAGTTACAGGTTCGATTCCTGTTGCGGGTGCCATAAAAATAAGGTCTGCCCTTGCGGTAGACCTTATTTTTATCGTACCCGTCAGAATCGACCTGCTCCGAGTCAAAGACTCGGAATCAGGTTCGAAAAACAGCCTCGCCGTTTCCTGCGGAAACCTCAGAAGGCGAGGGTGATTCCTGCCTGCGGGTTGATATAAAAAACAGCCTGCCACAGAGGCAGGCTGTTTTTATATCTTATCTGTGTAGAAGAAACTGATTTATGCAAACGGAGTTAAAGTAGAATATAAGTACACTCTCCTTGACACCGTAAGCGAAATATGGTATAATTATAGCGACAATACAGGCATCGAGGTCGGAACGTATACCACACAGGTCAACAGCAATGACGCCTTGACTTATACTTATACGTACGACAGCAAGGGCAACATAACAAGAATTGTACGTAGTGACGGTTATGAAACAAGATATGAATACGACGACCTCGGTCAGCTGATAAGGGAAGATAATACCTTTAAAAACCAAACGTACGTATACACGTATGACAACGCAGGTAATATATTAAGTCAAAAGACTTACACCTTAAC
>JAZOQA010000007.1:0-5030 GCA_045655765.1 Eubacteriales bacterium
GGCTTTGGCACTTTTCGATTTGTTACGCCTTTGTCGCAATAATGCGTATAGACTTCAAATTTGCTCGTTATACTCCTTGCAAACAACACCGATGTGATTTATTAATTCATTTTTTGAATCAAATGACTTGACTTTTTCTATGCTATTTGTTATAATAATCATCGCTACTCGATCCAAACGCAATGATATTTAATCAAATATCAAAGCCTTATTTCGAAGATAGGCTATAGCGCAGTTGGTAGTGAACGCACTAAAAACAGCTAATAACTGTTTTTAGAAGTAAAAGCCCAAAGCAGCGAGCTGGCGAAGCGAGTATTCGAGCGACAATCAGCGACTATGCGACGGCGTTGCTGCGCCCGACGGGGCGCGCGGATACGAAGGTGCTCAGAAAGAACTTCAATTAAAGAATTAAATATTTATCTCGGGATGTAGCGCAGTTGGTAGCGCGCTTGCTTTGGGAGCAAGATGTCGCAGGTTCAAATCCTGTCATTCCGACCATATCGAGTGTTCATAACAGATTCAAGTTATGAACACTCGATATTTTTTTGCTTTTTTACTGTCGAAAGTTCAAGACCGTCAAGTCGCATAGTCGAAATCTGCTTTCGGTATAGCCTCATTTGATTTTTCTTGCTTTATCAAATTTGTTCTCAAAAAACAGTTTTTAACTGTTTTTTACTTCTCACCCGTCATTCCACCGCACAGAAATAATCCAAATAAGCTCTTGCTTGGAGAAGCGTTTTAATTGTTTGTTTTATTTGAGTATCCGATTCTAACTTTAATAGCAAGAAGTGAAAACTGGCTGTGTCATTTAGGCACAACAAAAAACAAAATAAGTGAGTCAGAATTTTTCCGGTTCACTTATTTTGAGTATTGTATTAAAATTATGGTAGAAAATCGCTGAAAAAGTGATATTCACCTCAAGAGTGTCTAAGCTTTGAGATGAATATCAAATTGGATTTTCTGAGTTTTATTATGATTTTGTTTCCGTTCACACTCTCCGGCAGTCCCCCCCTCTCTCTCTGTACAGGTTCGGAGTGTGAGCAAAAATTTTCGCTCTGAATCCCTTTGCACCTCGGTTTTGAGCAGTCTTTTTTGTTTGGTTACAACATTTAAAATTAATTTTACTTAAAAGCAGGTGCGTGTGTCTCACCCGATGCAAAGGCATTTGGACCGGGATTAGACAGAGAGAAATACATTTTAGCTGCTTTTGTCGTGCCAAAATCACGGTTAGAGCCGCTTTCTTGCACTTTATTAAAGGCATCACGGAACATCTGATTGTGTGCCTCTTCACGATTAAGCAGAAAATCTATGGTTTCTCTGACCTTCTTATCCTCAATCTGACGATAAAGATATTCATAAACTACCTTTGCTCGTTGCTCTGAGGCAATGTTAGAAAGCAAATCTGCACAAAGATCGCCTGTGACGGTAACGTAATCTGCAGTCCAAGAATAACCCGAAGAGTTTATAAGTCCGGGATTAAGTCCAAGCAATACGTGTGTTTGCACCTCGCCTGCCTGTATTTTTGTCACATCTACATCGTGACCGTTGAGAAGATTTATAGTCTGTGCAACCATCTCCATATGACCAAGCTCCTCGGCGGCAATATCGAGAAAAAGGTCCTTTATCTCGGGATCCTTAATGCGGAAGCTTTGCGACATATACTGCATTGCCGCCTTAAGCTCTCCGTTGCCGCCCCCGAGCTGCTCTTGAAGCAAAACGGCGTACTGGGGATTAGCTCTTTCGACTTCTACGGGATGAAATAACTGCTTTTCGTGCTTAAACATAATAAATGGTTCCTCCGTTTAGTAATTTGATATTATTTCGCATAAAAGCTATTTTATTCTGCTATAGCTTTTTATCATCTGTCGCAGGATTGTCTATCAGCTCGCCGTCTTCGGTAAAGCGAGAACCGTGACAGGGGCAATCCCAGGTATGCTCTGTGGGGTTGTATTTGAGGGCACATCCGAGGTGCGGGCATCTTGGTGTAGTTGGAGTTAGAAGTCCTACCGTGGATTCAAAGGCGTTGACGGCAAGCTGTGGACGCAGGATGGTTCGGGATGGCGAAAATACGTCTGCATACGGACTTGTTTTCCCTTGAACGAGGTTGCAAAGAAGGTCGGCGGCGACCATAGCGTTCGTCATTCCCCATTTGTTAAAGCCCGTTGTAACGAATACGTTAGGCGTAGATTTTGAATACTGCCCGACGTATGGAATACCGTCAAGCGTCATACAATCCTGCGTTGCCCATTTGCCGACAAGCTCGTAGCTCTTATAATATGTTTTTGCAAATTCTTCAAGCTCCTGCCAGCATCCTCCTTGCTTTCCCGTACGGTGTCCGCCGCCCCCGAGCAGCAAAAGGTCGCCGTAGCTTCGGAAGGAAAGACCCGTGTCGCATTCGTCAACGTACATTCCGTCCACATTCTTCACGCCTCTAAGAGCAATGACATAGGAACGGTGCTGATAGAGCTTAAGGGAATAAAGTCCGTGCTTGTTGAGAAGAGGAAAATGAGTTGCGATAATCAGTTTTTTATAGGATATCTCGCCGTGGCTTGTAATTGCCTTTTCGGGCGTTAATTCTACAACCTTGGTATGCTCGTAGATGGGAAGATCCTTCGAGATGCTGTACAGGAATTTCAAGGGGTGAAGCTGTGATTGATCCTTTATGCGAACCGCACCCGCAACTGTAAATGGAAGCTCGGCGGCATCTGAAAGCTCGGCTTTTACACCGAGACGGTTTAGGGCGGCGATTTCCTTTTCAATTTTCTTAAGGTCAGATAAAGAATAGACGTAGGAATCTCTCGTTTTGTAATCACAGTCGATATTCTCACAAAGCTGTGAGTACACCTTGGTTGCTTTAATCTGTGCCTCAGTATAAAGCCGTGCCTTGTCCTCCCCGAAGCGTTTTATCATTTTATTGTAGATTAATCCGTGCTGCAGGGTAATCTTTGCCGTAGTGTTTTTCGTAATACCTCCGCAGATATCTCTTGCCTCTACCAGCATAAAGTTTACACCGCAGCTTTTAAGCTTGTAGGCACACAAAATTCCTGCTATTCCGCCGCCAACTATCAAAACGTCGGTGCTTTTATTGCCTTTGAGGGTATCGAATCTGACACACGGTACGTCCTTTTCCCAAATAGATTTGATATTACCGTTCATTGCTTTTTACAATACTATCTACGTATCTATGCATCTCGTCTCTGCTTTTAACAGAGTGTGTTCCGTTGATTATTCCCTGCTTTTGTTCTTCGCTTAGTGTTGCAAAGGTCTGCATTGCATCGGGATTCATTGCCAGTGCCATAGCAAAGCCTGTGGGCATTTCATCTTTTGTCATCTTTTTCACCTCCGATTTGTTATAAGAATAGTATTTGCTTTTTTCAATCTTGCATACGTGTCAAAATTTTGTATAAATTGATTGAGCAAGTCTAAAAGTAAAAAGGATAGCGTAGGTGAAAGCTTTTTTGCTGCAATAGTTTTGGGTACTTGTTTTTTCTTAATGTGTAATTCTTTAATCTTCAGTTAAAGTTTTGTGGGTGATTGACAGTTTTAATATTTTATGCTATAATGAATATAAAGTTTTTATGGAGGTTTACATAAGTGAAGAAAAATCAAATCAATTCAAATCTCTTCACCTCGATACTTTATATTATCGTGGGTATTCTGCTTGTAGCATTCCGCTCACAGCTGCTCTCTATCGCTATGACGATTGCGGGCATTGTTTTCATTGTTGCAGGTATTCTTGAGCTTGTAAAGAAAAATTGGGTAGGCGGTGCGGTCAGCGTTGTTATCGGTCTTGCAATTCTTATACTCGGCTGGCTTGTGACATTTGTCGTTTTGCTTGTGCTTGGTATACTTGTTGCAGTTAAGGGGGCACTTAACCTTTTTGAAGTACTTAAAGGCAAGTCGAAGAAAATCCTTGACTACGTCTTCCCTGCTATTACTGTTGTAGTCGGTATACTTATCGCATTTGGCAACGGACTTGACATTCTTTTGATTATTGCGGGTGTTGTTCTTGTTGTCAACGGCATACTCGGACTTGTCAGTGAATTCAGAAAATAATTTTAAACAAAAGAAAAATCAACCGCACACAGTGTGCGGTTGATTTTTTTGTCTTTTCTCCCCGAGGGTGCTCGGGGAGATTTTTGTTTTAAGCTATGCTATTACTCTGCGGGAGTGTAAACGAGATTGAACGTATAGGTTTCTCCGGGAGTAAGAACAGATGCGTAAAGAGAAATCGTGTATGTTCCTGCTTCAAGGCTTGCCATACCTCTACCTATCTGCATACCTGTTGAATCGTAAAACATTGCAAACGTATCGGCGGTTTGAACCTCGTAAGTGCCTGCGTTTTCTACAACAAGAGTGAAGCTTATAGACTGTGCTTCAAAATCCTCTTGGGTTATGCTAAAGGTGTTTTCGCCAAGAACGGCAACTCTTGCACTAGCGTCCTCGCCGCCCTCGTCACCCTCGCTTGCAGCACCGGGGAGCGTTACGGTGAACGGAACCTCACCTGCCGCACCTTGAGAGGTGGCAACCTTAAGATAAAGGGTCTGACCTGCACTTACGGTCAAGGTGTTTGTCTGATTGACGTAATACGTGCAATAATCAAAACCGTCAGTGCCTGCCTGGAGGAAGTAGTCATTGCCTGTAAAGCTGATAATAACCACTCCGTCTGCAGTTACCGCATACTGATACAATACCTCGGATTCAGCAGCTACGTTTGCAACGTAATTGCCGCTCTCGGTAATGATAAATGGATCTTCCGCTGTTCCGCTTCCCTCGGGGGTTATATTCTTATCAACAGTTTCACCGGGCTTCTCTTCGGATGCCTCGGGAACTGTAACGGTGAACGTAACGTCAATGGTTGCTTCCTCGTTTGCAGAGATCTTGATATAAAGAGTATTGCCCTGCATTACGGAAATCGTATTAACAGCATCAAAATACGGTTGACAGATACCGAATGAGAAGGTTCCTGCTTCAAGAGCGTAGTTGTCGCCTGTAAATTCGATAACAACATCGCAGTTCTCGGTTGCTAC
>JAZOQA010000008.1:0-1307 GCA_045655765.1 Eubacteriales bacterium
TGAGTATTTAATAGACCTTTCCGCTGACTTAAAAGCGAAGAAAAAAGCAGGGATACCTCATAAGTACCACGAGGGAAAGAATATAGCTCTTGTTTTTGAAAAGACGAGCACAAGAACCCGCTGTGCCTTTGAGGTTGCGGCATACGATCTTGGAATGGGTGTCACTTATCTTGACCCAACAGGCTCACAAATAGGAAAGAAAGAGACAATAGCCGACACCGCACGTGTTCTTGCCGGAATGTATGACGGAATAGAGTACCGTGGGTTTGCTCAGGAGATTGTCGAGGAGCTTGCCAAATATTCAAAGGTTCCCGTTTGGAACGGTCTTACAAATGAATTTCACCCTACACAGATAATTGCCGATATGCTCACAATTAAGGAAAAGCTCGGCAGACTTCGTGGAGTTAATTTCGTTTATATGGGCGATGCCCGTTACAATATGGGTAACTCGCTTATGGTTGGCTGTGCAAAGCTCGGTTTGAATTTTACGGCTTGTGCCCCCGAAAAATATTTTCCTGATGCCTCTCTTATTGAAGAGTGCAAGAAAATAGCAGAAAAGACGGGTGCGACGCTGAGGTTTGAAACAGACCCGATGAAGGCGACGAAGAATGCCGACGTTATATACACGGACGTCTGGGTTTCTATGGGTGAGCCTGCGGAGGTTTGGCGTGAGCGTATTGACGAGCTTTCACCCTATGCTGTAACTAAGAAAATTATGGACAACACAAGTGACGGCTCTATATTTATGCACTGTCTTCCCGCATTTCACGACCTTGGCACGACCATCGGCCGTGAGGTTGGCGAAAGATTTGGTCTTGACAGTATGGAGGTCACAAACGAGGTGTTTGAAAGCGAGAAATCCGTCGTCTTCGACGAGGCGGAAAACCGTATGCACACCATAAAGGCAGTTATGGCAGCAACCCTGTAATTTTACTCTAAAATTTAACACGGGGTGACATAAAGCCACAAGTTAAAGTAAAAAAAGAGAGCCAAACGGCTCTCTTTTTTATATCAAAATTTCCAAAAGATTCTTTGTAGAAAGGCAAGATTCGGTGAGCGTCATTTCAAGAAAGAGGTCTCGGTTTTCTTCATTATACTCCATTTCCTTTGAATATGCACACGCTGCCTCAATCCACGCATTTTGGTCGCCCAAGTTTCCTACCAAAGCATATATTGTAAGGGTTGACAAGACTGCGAATTTTACGTACGGTGTTACCGTTTGGTCAAACACTCCCATAATAAAATAGCGGTGCAAGAAGTAAGCAATAAGGCGAACAATAAGTCTCTCAGACTTTTGGTTAGGGATG
>JAZOQA010000009.1:0-2504 GCA_045655765.1 Eubacteriales bacterium
TGAGAGAATTTATTTTGGCAGAAAAACCTTTGCAAACTTTGTTTTCAAGGGACAGAGGCTTGCTATTGCTCTGGCACTCGACCCCAAGGAGCAGGACGAAAAATACGGCTTTATTGATATGTCCGAGTCCGGAAAATATTCAAAGACTCCCGCCCTTATGCGCTTCACCTCCGACAGAAAGAAAAAGTATGCGATAGACCTGCTTGAAGCTCTCTTCAAGGATGCAGGTATAGAAAGCAAGGGGCTTGACATAGCTCCCGAGGCTGTGCCCTACCGCACAAGGCTGCTGCTCATAAAAGAGGGACTTATAAAAACCGAAAAACAGGCGGACGTTGAGGCGGCTGAAATGCTTGAGCTTCCGAAAAGCGAGCCTATACACATAGAGCTCGACGGTGCCGAAATTCTCGACATCCCAGACGTCAATTTGGAGATTGCAGATATCAAAGAGGCTATTGCCGCTCCCGACGTCGAGCTTGCCGAAATTGATTACGATGAGGAAATCGACCCCGAATACGAGGAATCAACCGAGGCTCCCGGTGTCGAGGTTATAGGCGTTGTATGGCCCGAAAGAGCACATCACAACAAAATTTATCGCTACGACCCGAGCGGCGAGCAAATCTGCGACGGTGACATCGTTCTTGCACCTACAAGAGATGCAAAGAGAGGTAAGGACGTTATACGTAAGGTTGCTGTAGCACACGGCAATCACAAGGTGTCCCCCGAGCTGCTCGTTCATCCTCTTAAGAAAATCGTAGGAATCGTAAAGCGCGCATCGGATTTAACGCACGAGGACAAAGACACAAAAATAAAAAGCAAGAAGTAATACGAAAAAATGCAAAAAGGAGGGTGCGTATGACCAAAAAATTAAAAATTATGCTTATCTGTGCACTCTTCTTTATGCTTTCGTTTATTCTTGTCGGATATGCCGCCTTGAACGACGAGCTGACCGTTGTCGGAGAATCGAGCGTCAGCCCGCAAAACATAGTTTTCATCACGGACGTTAAGGTTTTGGCTGAAAATTCGGGTGCTTCGGCGACCGTAAACGGCTACACGGGTACGCTCCTTGACTCACAGGTAACGCTTGCCGCCAACGTCGCATCAAGCATAACGTTTCAGATTACGGTATTCAACGGAACGAACTATACCGCTTACTATCAGGACACGGTGTGGTCTGACGAGGCTTATGACAACGCCGGTATAGACGTCACAACGTCCCTTAACGTAAACGATGCTGTACAAAGCAAGGGCTTTTTGACCTTTACTGCTACTTATGCTTACAAGGACGGTGTAATAAGCAACAGAGTGCTAAACTCGCTTGTAAGCTTCAAGTTCAGCGATGAATTAACGCAAGAGGAGCAGGCGGTTGACGGAGCACTTGAAAGATTTGACGACATTCTGAACAACGAAACCGAGCAAGGAACAACCTTCGAGGCTCTGCGTCAAGAGATGACCGGCGGCGACGGACTTTCAGGCAGAAACGACACTTATATAGGAAACGTTATCGGCTCGAGCGGCTCCGACAGCCAGGCTGTAAACAAATTCTTCACCGATGCGACAGGCAACAACAAGCTCGTTCTCGAAATAAACGGAGTAAAGACGTCCGTTACGGTAATGATAAAATACGAGGACGTGACAGGCGACGGTGTCGCAGATATGACGATATATATGACTCCCGACAAGATAAGCGGTCAATGGTATAACCGCAGCTCTGTAACCGTTTATGCTGCGGTCTTCACCTCATCGACAAAGACCGACGCCACAGGGCAGACAAAGACCGTATGGAGTATGATAGGTCAGCTCTATAAGGGTACTGCAACAACAAACGCATATTCGGGCAATATATTCGGAGCCAGCGATTCGTTCAACACCGACACCTGGAAGAGTGCAGAGGCTTATCACGGAGCAAGCTCCGGTGAAACAATCGAAAGCGTTATGACCGCTCTTAAAAATTCCTAAGAGGCTGACACGTAAGTCAGCAGTGACCGAAAGGCAGAAAATTCAAAAAAGAAGCGAGAGAGGCCGCCTCAAAGCCCATTTTGAGAGAGCCTCTTTCATTTTTTATATTTTTTTAAAAATATTTTTATAAAAGTTAACAAAAACGGAAAAAAATGTGCTATAATAAAATGAGTTGGTATAAAATAACGCATTTTTTCTATATAAAAAAGAGAAATAGCACGGAGGAGGCGTAATGTTCGGATATGTAAAGCCGTCAGTCGGCGAGCTGCTCGTCAAGGAGCACGAATTCTACAAGGCTACATATTGCGGAATATGCCGCACAATGAAAAAGCATACGGGCACGCTTTCAAACGTGACACTCTCCTATGATAGCGTAATTCTTGCACTCGTCAGAATGAACTCGATTTCGGACTCCGAAATCGGCGTGCGTATGCGAAGATGCGGTGCCCATCCCATAAAAAAGCGGTGTATGCTGAATGAAAACGACGCTATCCGCTTCACTGCCAAGGCATTTGCAATTCTTACTTATTATAAATTAAAGGACGACG
>JAZOQA010000010.1:0-1901 GCA_045655765.1 Eubacteriales bacterium
TCCTTTTCCTCCTCGTCCGCAAGGTCAAGTGCCTCGGCGGTGACGTTCTTAAATTCACAGTCGTTATATTTGCCGATGATTTTAAGTGCGAATTCATCTACGTCGTCGGTGAGGTAGAGTATCTCATAGCCACGGCTCTTAACCGCCTCAACCTGGGGGAGAAGCTCGATTTTATCAATGCTTTCACCCGCAGCGTAATAAATGGTCTTTTGACCCTCGCCGAGCGACTCGGTGTATTCCTTGAGCGAGACGTATTTTCTTTCCCTAGACGAGCGGAAGAGTATGAGATCCTGCAAGGTGTCCTTGTGAATACCAAAGTCGGAATAAATGCCGTATTTGAGCTGAATTCCGAACGCCTCAAAGAACTTCTCGTACTTCTCTCTGTCGGAATTCATCATTTTTTCAAGCTCGCTCTTTATTTTCTTCTCAATGGCCTTTGCCATAACCTTGAGCTGTCTGTCGTGCTGGAGCATTTCTCGGGAAATGTTGAGTGAAAGGTCGGCGGAATCGACAAGACCCCTTACAAATCCAAAGTAGTCGGGCAAAAGGTCTGCACACTTTTCCATAATCATTACACCTGAGGAGTAAAGCTCCAAGCCCTTTTCGTAATCCTTTGTGTAGTAATTAAAGGGAGCGTGTGAGGGAATGAAGAGCAGGGCAGTGTAGGTTGCCGTTCCCTCGGATTTTTGTGTAATAATCTTCAAGGGAGCTTCATAATCATAGAATTTCTCCGTGTAGAAGCTCTTGTATTCCTCGTCGCTGACCTCAGACTGAGGTCTTTTCCAAAGAGGAATCATACTGTTGAGCGTTTCCACCTCGACGTACGATTCGTACTCGTTCTCTGCGCCGTCCTTTTTTCTCCGCTTTTCTACGGGCATCTTTATCGGGTATCTGATATAGTCCGAATACTTCTTAATAAGTGTCCTTATTTCATATTCCTCAAGGAATTTTGAGTATTTTTCATCCTCGGTATCTTCCTTTATATAGAGAGTGATTTCCGTGCCGAACGTAGGCTTTTCGCAAGCCTCGGTGACGTATCCGCTGACTCCCTCGGACTCCCAAAGCGTTGCCTCACCGTTGCCGTAGGGCTTTGAACGAACAGTGATTTTGTCCGCAACCATAAATGCAGAGTAAAAGCCTACGCCGAACTGACCGATGATATCTACGTCGTCACCTCCGTCGTTTTCACGCTTGAAATCAAAAGAACCGCTCTTTGCAATAGTGCCAAGGTTGTTTTCAAGCTCCTCCTTTGTCATTCCGCAGCCGTTGTCGGAAATCGTAAGGGTTCTTGCATCCTTATCCACCGACAGATTGATGGCATAGTCCTCACGTCCCACGTGTATATCGGAATCCGTGAGCGAACGGAAGTATAGCTTGTCAATAGCGTCGCTTGCGTTGGAAATAAGCTCACGCAGGAAAATCTCCTTGTGCGTGTAAATAGAGTTGATCATCATATCGAGCAGCTTTTGCGACTCGGCCTTGAATTGCTTTTTCTTCATTTATATTATATAGCCTCCGTAATGTTTTAGCACTCGCACTTTAAGAGTGCTAAAACATTATAACACTTATTTACGTGCTTGTCAATAGCGATGTGTTAACTTTTTTTAAATAAAACTCCCCCAAGGCTTTGTTTGTGGATATTGCACAAAAACCTCTATTAAAAATGCACCAATGTGAACAAAAAGCGAAAAACTTAAAAAACTTGCAAAAAGTTTGAAAAAACGCTTGACATTTCTTCGATTTTGTTATATAATAATGAGGCTGACCTCGGGACGGCATGTCCGGTTAGCGAGAATTTGCTCATTGAAAATTGAACAACACGAAAAATCAAGAGCACTGAAAATAAGTGCGAAAGATCTCGTTAAAACACTTTGAAAAAAGAAACTCAAAACAAGTAAGAA
>JAZOQA010000011.1:0-1699 GCA_045655765.1 Eubacteriales bacterium
AGCAAATGCCTTAAATACATTTTTCAATGTAATAAACGCAGAAAAAACGCAATTTGCTTTTGTAAGGGGAGCGTAAATATACGCTTCCCTATTTTTATGAGGT
Organism: Eubacteriales bacterium; assembly: GCA_045655765.1. Classification (GTDB taxonomy): domain Bacteria; phylum Bacillota; class Clostridia; order Oscillospirales; family CAG-272; genus UBA1740. The sequence continues at coordinate 104 of JAZOQA010000011.1, forward strand.
GATTTTATGAGATTTACCAAAGAAACGCTTAAAAGAGCTTTAAGAACATTTTTGCAGGCGGCAGTTGCTTATATAGTAACGCACGCCGCAATTATTGATTTAACGGACGCAGACGAGGTTATTAAAAGGGCTTTAATAGGCTTAGTTGTTTCCGCTATATCGGCAGGAATAGCGGCGGCTATGAATTTAGAGCAAAAGGAGCTTGAAAATGAGTAATAAAGGCATTGACGTTAGCAAATGGAACGGCGTTATTGATTGGGCTAAGGTAAAAGCCGCAGGCGTACAGTTTGCTATGCTTAGGGGCGGCTTTGGAAAAACAGCAACGCAGAAAGACGCAAAATTTGAACTGAATTACAAAAACGCAAAAGCCGTTGGTATGCCGATTGGCGTATATCATTATTCTTATGCCAAGACCGTGGAGGACGCAAAAAAAGAAGCTCAATTCTGTTTATCATACCTTAAAGGCAAACAATTTGAATATCCAATAGCTTTTGATATTGAGGACAAGAGCCAAGCTAATTTAGGCAAGGACGCTTTAACAGCTATAACAAAGGCTTTTTGCGAGGAGTTAGAAAAGGCGGGCTATTACGTTTGCATATATGCAAGTAAATATTGGCTTGATAGCAAGCTTGATATGGCGGCATTAAGCAAATACGACGTATGGGTTGCACAATGGGCTAATAAATGCACATATAGCGGGGCTTATGGTTTATGGCAGTACAGCGACAAAGGCAGAGTAAACGGCATTAACGGCAATGTTGATATGGACGAAGCTTATAAGGACTATCCGCATATTATGAGAGTAAACGGGCTTAACGGCTATGCAAAGACAGCACAGCAGGACGCACCAAAGCCGACAGCACCAAAGCCAACGCCAAAACCCGCAGAGCCGACAAAGGAATATTACACGGTTAAAAAGGGCGACAACTTAACCAAGATAGCTAAGAAATATAAAACGACAGTAGCACAGCTTGTTAAGTGGAACGGTATTAAAGACGCTAACAAGATATATGCAGGGCAGAAGCTAAGGGTTAAATAAATGTATAAAGCTTGTAGTCGTTGCGGACAGATCCACAGCACAAAGTATAATTGTAAACACAATAAACCCAAATGGGACAATACCAAGTACGGCACAGGCGAGGAACGCAAGCTAAGGAATACAGCAGCGTGGACTAAGAAAGCCGAGGAAGTAAAGCAGCAGGCACAATACTTATGCGAGGTATGCAGGGACAAGGGTATATACAATTACAACGAGCTTGAAACGCACCATATAACCAAGTTAAGAGAGGACAAAGCAGGGTTGCTTGACGATAGCAACCTTATTTGTTTATGCGTTAAACACCACAAGCAAGCAGACAGGGGACAGCTAAGCAAAGAATATTTAACGAAGCTTGCACAGCAAAGGATAAATAAGGGCTTAACAAAGTAGTTGCACCACTTATAAACGGTGATTTACGAAAGTTAAGCCTTTATAGTTTACTGAAAAGCTATAATTGTTAGACTATTCAGCTATTGACGCAATATACCCCCCGTACTTTTGGCAAGCTTTGGCTTGAAAACGCAAAACAAGTCGGATCGTAGCCATGTCGTTCTGTG
>JAZOQA010000012.1:0-32043 GCA_045655765.1 Eubacteriales bacterium
AACAAGCAATTTCTCCTCGTTCTCACCGCAGTTATCAAGGCTGTGGACGAGTATCAGGACCTGCTCCGTATTTCTGCGGCAACCGCAGGAAACGACTGCCGCCTTGGCGGCAACGAGGCTCCGCCCGCTATAATTTCAATCTTCCTTGGCGAGGAGCTTGACTCTCTTGTCGATTCGCTTATTGAGGGCTCTAAATACTCGAAGAAGGACACGAAATATATGTCCCTCGGCACTCACGCAATTCCGTCTATAAGACAGGACACAACGGACAGAAACCGTACCTCTCCGTTTGCATTTACGGGAAACAAGTTTGAGTTCCGTATGGTCGGCTCATCGCAGAATATAGCGCTTGCAAACATTGTAATAAACACAGCCGTTGCAAATTCCTTAAACGAGTTTGCAGACCGTCTTGAGAGAGCAAAGAGCTTTGAGGACGAGGTAGACCTTTTGATTGCTGAAAATCTTAAAGCACACAAACGCATACTCTTCTCGGGCAACTCATATTCCAAGGAATGGGAGGACGAGGCGGCACGCCGTGGGCTTTCTAATTTCAAGTGTTCGCCCGAGGCGTACGCACATTTCACCGACGAAAAGAACGTTGAGCTTTTCTCCAAATTCGGTGTTATGAGCGAAACGGAAATGCGTTCAAGAAGAGAGATTTTCTTTGAAAGCTACCGCAAAATCAAGAATATCGAGGCACGCACTATGCTCGAGATGACCGCACGGGATATAATTCCTGCGGTTGCAAAATATATAAAAACTCTCTCCGAGGGTATGCTCTCAAAGAGGAGCGTTCTTCCCGATGCCTCATCTCGCTGTGAGGAGGTGCTTATAACCACCCTCTCCGAGCTTCTATCTAAGACTTATTCTGCATATTCCGAGCTTGAGCGTGTAGAAAAGCTTGCTGTGACAAAGAAGTCCGATGAGGAAGCGGCGTTCTACTATATGAAGTCAGTCATTCCCAAAATGAACACGCTAAGACAGACGGTAGACAAGATGGAAACGCTCACCGCAAGAGAGTATTGGCCTATGCCTACCTACGGTGACATTACGTTTAGAGTTTAAGCTTCTCTTCGCCATTTTATATACAATATTCATTTAAAACGGGCGAGCTTTTTCGTCCGTTTTTTGCTCTTGCATATTTTTCCAGTAATGCTTTTGAAAAGAGGAAAGAAAATGCTATTTAAAAATGCTTCGCAAAAAAGCGATCTGTCACACGTATATCTTCCGCCAAAAAAATTTATCATCAATCTCGGAGCTCTGGGGACTGCCGCCATAAGCAAGGGCGGTTGCTTTCAGCCTCACCCTACGCAAAAGGCAAAATGTCTGCTCCCTGAGGGCTCCTGTCTGCTTGTAGATTTCGGCGAGGAGCTTTCAGGAGGAATAAGGCTCGTCTTTCACCAAAACGAGGGTACTAAAATACGAATAAGATTCGGAGAGAGTGCGGCAGAGGCACTGCCCCCGAGCGACAAGTCCGAAACAAAAAATCTCCACTCCGTACGTGACACAGTCCTTTCCGTACCGAGCCTTGGAAGCCTTGAATATGGCGAGTGCGGCTTTCGCTTTGTAAGCATCTTTGCTCTTGACGGTGAAATTTCATTAATCGGACTTTTCGCCCGTGCGGACTACCTCAGTCTTGAATGGCTCGGTGGGTTCGATTCCAGCGACAAAAGGTTAAACGAGATTTGGAGAATCTCGGCAAGGACTCTTCATCTGAATATGCAAAACCTGCTCTACGACGGTATCAAGTGCAACCGCCTCGTTTCTGTCGGCGGTATGCACCAGGTGCTCAAGGGGGCACTTTCACTCTTTGGTGACACAAAATGCATAAGAGACACCTTGGATTTTGCCAAAAATACAACTCCAAAGAATGCTTGGATGGGCTCGTACCCCTCCTTTTCGCTTCGCTGGGTTCTGATGCAGTACGACCTTTATATGTGGAGCGGTGACAAGAAATATCTTGAAGAAAATATGGATTACCTGCTCGGAATCCTCGCTCAATTTGCTAAAAGCGTGAGTGCCGACGGATCTGTTATGGGGCTTTCAAGCTTCATCGATTGGTCAATGCACGACAACACCTCTGCAAATGAGGCGGCGTTCTCTGCTCTTGCTACAATGGCTTTTGAAAGAGGTGCGTTTTTGTGTCGGGAGCTGGGTACGGAGGCATTCTTTGCCGTTGCTGAGAGGCTTGAGGAATACGCAAAGCGCCTGTTCCGCCACAGCTCTTGGTCGGTGAACAGACAAGCCGTTGCTATGCAGGTGCTTTCGGGACAGAAAAATGCCGAGGACGCCCTTGCCGCTCTTTCTAAAGACACAGTGCACAATATTTCCACATCCCTTGGCTACTACGTCCTTGCGGCAATGTCACTTGGCGGCGGAACGAAAACAGCACTTGATGCAGTCAAAAAATACTGGGGTGCTATGCTTGATTTAGGTGCCACCACCTTTTTTGAAAGCTTCGATATTAAAGAGGTAGAGGGTACACTTCCGCCTCTGAAAATTGACACGCCCCCCACCGACAGCTATAAAAACCTCTATTTAGGCGGCACTGCTGATTCTAAGGGAGGCTACGAAAGAAGCCTTGCACACGCACACGCCTCATCCCCCTTGGCTTGGATTTCAGAGTATCTTCTCGGCATCAAAATTCTCGAGCCGGGCTGTAAGCGAGTTGAGGTAAAGCCAAGACTTGCAGGGCTTTCACGCATAAATGGCAAATTTCCCACACCGTACGGCATAATTGAGGTTTCTGCCACAAGGTCGGGCGGCGAAATTCAAACCGAAATCACCGCCCCTGACGAAATAGAAATAGTCACGTAAAATCTCTAATAAATAAAAGATCTCAAGACAATATTCATTAAAAAAACAAAAGCGACACGTCAGCACTCCTTTTTTGAGGGAGAGCGATAAGTCGCTTTTTTCATATTTATTATAATGAAGTCTTTTTACAAAGCCCTCACCTTATACGTACATAATAGCAAGCTCTGTCAGAAAAACGGCAAGTGCCGAGGCGAATGCAACGGGCAAAAGCGGCTTTCTGAAATATGCAAGCACCAAGGCGGCAAGCATGCCAGCAACGGCGGATATTATGTGTCCTGTCGAATAAAGAACAGCGGGGAACATCATTACCGTAAGCACGGAATACGGAACGTAATAAAGAAACGAGCGAATAAAGCGGCTTTTTATTTGACGCTTTATAAAAACGAGCGGCAGAGCACGTATCAGATAGGTAGTAAGTGCCATTGCAAAAAGCAAGATAAAAAATTTCATACTCGGCATTCTATTCCACCTCCGCTTTCTCCTCAATGGGACAAATGAGTGCAAACACCAAGGAAACCGCAACCGATATAATAATTATCGTAAAGCCTGACGTTATATCTTGCAAAACGGGGGTAAAGTAAAAGAGACAGGAAAGCATCGCAGAAATTAAAATGCAAATAGCGGTCTTGCCCCTCCCTCTTGCCTCGGGAATGATAATGGCTATGAACATTGCATAAAGTGCTATGCCAAGAGCGTTGGTCAAAAGAGTGGGCAGAATGTTTCCGAGCAAAGCACCAAGGAGCGTTCCGAGTGTCCAGGCTATGTACGGTGGAAAAATCAAGCCGAATAAATATCTCTTGCCAACACTTACGTGCTTACTCATCGTAACGGCAAAAACCTCGTCGCTTATGAAGCCGCCCACAATTATGAGTTCGCCTGTGCGTACCTCGGGTACAATCCTTTGTGAAAGTGAGGTGGACATAAGTCCATAGCGTGCATTTAAAACAATTTGGGTCAAAATAAGTTCCACAATGCTTCCAAGATTTACAAGAATAGGCACCGCAGCAATCTGACCTGCCGACGTAAAGTTAAGCATCGAAACTAAAACGGTCTCAAAAATAGAAAGACCCGACCCCGTGGCGATTATTCCGAATGCAAATGCCACAGACAAGTACCCAAGTCCTACAGACACACCGTCACGAAAGCCTACGTGAAAACTGTTCATACTATACACTTTTGTTTGTTTCATCTTTAATTTTCCTTGAAAGTTTGATCATTTTTTCTTTAAAAGTGCCCGTCTTTCCTTATAATCGGGAAGAACCTTTGCAAGCAGAGCATAAAACTCCGCCGAGTGATTCATATATACAAGGTGGCAAAGCTCGTGCACAACGACGTAATCCACCGCCCGCTCGGGATATGCCATCAGTCGATACGAGTATGAAATATTGCCCTTTGACGAACAGGAGCCGAAGCGAGTTTTCGCCCCGGTTATAGTAATACGCCCGTACGAAAGCCCCATAATATTGGAGTACATCCGTGTTTTCCGAGTAAGGACGTCCCTTGCAAGCGTGCGAAGCTCCTCTATCCTTTCGTCGGAAAGCGAGCTCCAAAAGCTCTCCTCACGCTTGACTCTCTCCGAGTGAGATTTAATCCACCCCTCGTGCCTTTTTACTATCTCGGAAATTTTCTCCTCTGAAAGCCCCTTGGGAGCGTGAACGACAAGCCCACGCTCCGTCAGCTTTAAGCTCACGGTTTTACGCTTTGAATACACAATTTCATACTCAATTTTGTCTTGCATTCAGGTTATACCCCCCTACCCGTGCGGAGTTTTAAGCTTAGTCACCGTGGAAAAAGCCGTGCTTGTAATAAAGACGCAAAACGTCCTCATTGCTCGGCTCACGGCCGAGTTTCTTCATTACAAGGGTACGCTTGATTTCTTCAAAATCAAGCTCGCCACGCTCGACAAGTGCGTCTATTACGCCCTCTATTTCTACTCTTTTGTAGCCCTTTGCTATGAGCTTCGGAATTATTTTTCCTCTGCCTGTGAGCTTGAATTTCGCCTCAGAAAGCACAAGACGCTCTATTTGACGCACCTCGTTTATGTAGCCCCTTGAGAGCATTTCTCCAACGCACTCACGTGCCGCAGTGGAAGAAAAGCCCGCACGGCGAAGCTTTGCTTCAAGAGTGCGGCAGTTGTTGTCGGAATACGAAAGGAGTGAGAGTGCCTTTTTCGTTGCACGAAAAATCTCATCTCTGTATGCAATTCTTTCGAATGCCTCTTTGGGAATTTCAGAAGAGGGGGGAGGTGTTCCTATTTGTGCGTATAGTGCCGCCTCGACAGTATATGCCACAGCCCCGTCACCCGAATCTATGCCAAGAATAGTATAGCCTTTATTTTTTGAATCACGAACGTAAACAATCTTCAAATCAGAAAGCCCCCGTTAATTTTAAGAAAACTTCATTGGGCTGCTCCGAAAAAGAACAGCCCGAAGCCTAATTAAATTTCCTCGTCGAAATCCTTTATTTCAAAATCGTCCTCACCAAGCTCCGCCTCGTCTGAGGTGTCTGTCTCTGCAACCTTGGCACGTACAAGTGCCTCGAGCTTGTCCATCAATTCCTTGTCAGACTCGATGAGCTTTCTTACGTTTTCCTTGCCCTGTCCGAGTCTGTCACCGTCGTAATAGAACCAAGCACCGCTCTTTTCAATAATTCCAAGCTGAATTGCCATATCTATAACCTCGGAGGACTTTGAAATGCCCGAGCCGTAGAGAATGTCAAACTCGGCGGTCTTAAAGGGTGGTGCAACCTTGTTCTTTACGACCTTGCACTTGGTGTGTGAGCCGTAGACCTCAGATCCATTTTTGAGGCTTTCGACACGGCGCACGTCAATACGCACGGAGGCGTAGAATTTCAGTGCCTTTCCGCCCGTTGTTACCTCAGGATTTCCGTACATTACGCCAACCTTTTCACGAAGCTGGTTTGTGAAAATGACTATACAGTTGGATTTTGCTATTGCACCCGAAAGGATTCTCATCGCCTGCGACATAAGACGTGCCTGAATGCCCACGTGAGATGCACCGATGTCACCCTCAATCTCCTGACGGGGCACGAGAGCCGCAACGGAGTCGATAACAATGATATCAATAGCACCCGAATTTACAAGCGTTTCCGCTATTTCAAGTGCCTGCTCACCGTAATCGGGCTGAGAAACAAGAAGGTTGTTGATGTCTACTCCGAGCTTCTTTGCATATACGGGGTCAAGAGCGTGCTCCGCATCAATGAACGCTGCCTCACCGCCCTGCTTCTGCACCTCTGCTATAACGTGAAGTGCTATGGTGGTTTTACCCGAGGATTCAGGACCGTAAATTTCGGTAATTCTTCCTCTCGGAATACCGCCGATTCCAAGAGCGAAGTCAAGTGAGAGCGAGCCTGTTGAAACGGCGGATACGTTCATCGACGAGTTCTCGCCAAGTCGCATAATCGAGCCCTTTCCGCACTCACGCTCGATGCGTGCCATTACGCTGTCTATCGTTGCCTTTTTGTCACCTGCGGGTGCCTTTTCAACTGCCGCATTTTTCTTTGCTGCCATTAATTTGTGTCTCCTTTTTTTGTTCTTGTGGCTCTATTATAACGTATTATGTGTACGATAAATCGGACTCGAAGCTTCCGTTAAAAAAGCATTGTTGCTCCGACCGGGCGAATACGCAACTTCATTGCCGCACCCCCACCGAAAACAGAATCCATAAGAGCACAGTATTCATCAACGTACTCGTTCTTAACAAACGCTTGAATAGTTCCTGCAAAGCCGCCGCCGTGTACTCTGAAGGCGCAACCCTTGCCAAGAAGGAAGCCGTCGGTCAGAGCAAGTGCTAAAGAGAGTCCTTGCTCCTTTGGATTTATTGTGGTGTATACGTTTTGAAGATACTCGAACGATGAGCGTCCCGATTCAAGCACGTTTTCAAAGAAAGCATTTACGTCAGCGGCTTTGAGTGCCTCACGTGCAAGCACAACTCTCTTATTTTCTCTTACAAAATGAATTGCACGAAGAATTGCTCTGTCGTTTCCACGGGCACGCAGCTCGGGTGCCGCCTTTATTATATCGGCTTCCTCAACGCCACGGAGCACCTCCTTGCCGAGTGCCCCTGCCACAGCCTTCATCTCCGAGGGAACGGACGCATAATCGTCACCGAGGTTTGCGTGGTTGCCTCCTGTATTTACTATGCAAAGGGAGTAGCCCTTGTCATAAAGAGAAAACTCAATCGGCTCTACCACAGGGTTCTTGTTATCCTCAAAATCGATGAATACAAAGCCGCCGACGGCACACGCCATTTGGTCCATAAGACCGCAAGGCTTGCCGAAATACACGTTTTCTGCATATTGCGAGAGCTTTGCAATCTCCTTGTTGTCTACCTTTCCGTCGTTGTAAAAATAGTTGAGAATATTTCCTACCATAACCTCAAAGGCGGCAGATGAAGAAATACCCGAGCCTTTGAGCACCTCGGTGGTTGAGTAAGCGTCGTAGCCGCCGACCTTGTAGCCGTTTTTCATAAATCCGCCGACAAGTCCAGCAACGAGGGCACGTGAGGTGACGTACTTAAAATTCGATGGGTCGGATGCCTCCTTTACGTCAACTACGTCCTCGGGGTAGCCCTCGGAGTGAAAGCGTATCACGCCATCGTCATTCTTTGCCGCTACGGCTATTATATCCCTGTCTATCGCACCTGCGAGAACACAGCCTCTGTTATGATCTGTGTGGTTTCCGAGAATTTCGCTTCTTCCCGGGACGGAGAAAAGAGAAATATCTCTATTCTTGCCGTATAAATTCTCAAACGCATCAATTGCCAGAAGCATACGTCGGGTTTGAGCCTTAACGTCAGAATATAGATGAGAATACCTTTCAAGCACTCCCTCTTCGAGGAGCTTTTTGAGTTCTTGTGATTTCATTTTTGATTTTTCCTTTATATATGTAATTTATGTATTATTTAAAATTCAAGCTTATAAAATTTTTGGCTACGGCAAGAGCCTCGTGAAGAATCTCCGAGAGAGGACGCATACGTCCGTTCCCGTCGTCCATATAAAGGCGGTAGGCGTCCCTTTCGTGTCTGAACCACGTCAGCTGCCTTTTTGCATACCGTCTTGTCGCTGTTTTCAAGTTTTCAACCGCACTCTCAAGCGTTGTTTCGCCCGAAAGATACTCCCAAAGCTCCTTGTATCCTATCGCCTGCGCCGCTGTCGAATCACACTCGAAAAGCCCTCCGTCGGCAAGCGTCCTGACCTCGTCAAGAAGCCCGAGGTTTAGCATCTGGTCAACACGGCGGTCTATTCTTTCGTAAAGAGTGTCTCTGTTATGAAAATCAAGCGTTATCATCCCTATTTTTACCTCAGAGCTTGATTTTTTTGAAAGATCGTCGAAATATGTCTTCGTCTTTCCGCTTTTTTCATATATTTCAAGAGCTCTCACGACTCTCTTTAAGTTGTTTTTATGAGTTTTTTCGGCACTGCTCGGGTCAACCTCAAAAAGCCTTTGCCACAGTGCTTCTATGTCCTTTTCCGTCTTCAGCTCCGCCATACGTTGAAGCACGTATTCCCTGTCACTTTCAGGAGCAAGATTTTCCCCACGTGCCATCAGGGCATCTATATACAAGCCCGTTCCGCCGACAAACATCGGTATCTTGCTGCGAGAAGAAATATCACGCAAAGCATCAAGAGCGTCGGTCTTGTAATTTTCTGCATTGTAATTTTCCTTCGTGGACAAAAAGTCGAGCATATGATGCGGGACGGCGGCACGCTCCTTTTGGGTCGGCTTTGCCGTTCCTATATCCATTCCCCGGTAAATCTGCATCGAATCGAGGCAGATGATCTCTGCATCAAGCATTTTCGCCATTTCTATGGAAAGGGCGGTTTTGCCCGATGCTGTGGGACCTGTAATTGCGAGTGCAAAAATCACCCTGTCACCTCCAAAAGCCAACTGTATAAATCCGAAAAAACCTCACGCCTGTTCGTCTCACCGAAAAGCTCGTGCCTCGCTCCCTCATAGAGCTTATATTTCAAGGCCGTATGCCCTGCTCGCAGAAGCCTTTTACAAAGGAGCATAACGCCCTTGCCAAATCCGCCAACGGGGTCATCGGTGCCGCTTATTACAAGCGTTGGGACGTTCTTTGGGAATTTGGAGATGCACTCTTTCGAGCTTGCCGTCTTCACGAATCTGAACAAATCACTATACCCCGAAAGAGTAAAGGTGTAATTTGCATACACGTCGCCGAGCTTTTCTTCTGCCTTAAAGGTATCACGTGTGAGCCAGGCGTTTTTTCCCTCGGTCTTTGGGAATTTAGAGTTGTAGCCGCAAAAGGCAACAGACCTCATCACAGGGCTTCTGTGTCTCTTTCCTTTAAATAAAGAAAGCAGCTTTACAAATACTAACCCAAGCGATACAATTTTTTTAGGGCCGCCCGTGCCGTGAAGCACAATTCCGTCAATTAAAGACGGATATCTTGATGCAAATATACGCACTATAAACGAGCCCATACTGTGTCCGAAAATTATTATCGGAATGCCCTCAAAGCGTTCGTGCAAAATTTTATTCATTGAAAGAACGTCATCTATTACGAATTCAGTACCGCCACAGGGTGCAAAGAAGCCAAGCTCAGAGGCATCTTTTGCAGTTTTGCCGTGTCCAAGCTGGTCGTGCCCCGAGACGGCAAAGCCTCTCTCTAAAAGAAATCGTGCAAGCTCTGCGTAACGTCCTATGTGGTCGGTCATTCCGTGCACTATTTGAACCACTCCACGGGGGTGCTTCCCACAAGGCGTATAAAGCACTGCGTGTATATCGTGTATTCCGTCTGAGGACGGGAACGTAAATTCGGAGAAATTAAAGTAGGCGTTGTTCAATTTTCCCTCTCTCTTTACAAAAGAAATCTGTTACGTATAGCTCTCGTTATAGACAGCCATAACCTCGCTGTCAACAGGCACGGACGATGCCGCCCCCACCCGTGTCACTGAAATAGCAGATGCTGCAGTTGCATACTTTATTGCCGTAGCTATGTCTTTATTGCTTCTTATGTATTCAAGAGCGAGTGCCGCAGTAAAGATGTCACCGACGCCCGAGGTGTCATGCGGCTTATCAAGTCTTAAGGATGCCTCCATTTTATAGTGCTTTCCGTCATATAAGAAAGAGCCTCTTGAGCCTTGCTTTATTATAAAATATTTTGATTTAACCCTCTTTGCAAGAGCCAAAGCGGCACGCAGAGATGCGGTAGCTCCCATAGGCATCTCTCCCGTATATTCAAGCGTTTCCTCTGTGTTGAGTGCAAAGACGTCAACCGGGGGCAGCTCCTCAAGAGGATAGTCACGCATAGCAGGAGATGCGTCAATAATGATAGGAATATTTCTTGAGCTTGCCGCTCTTGCGGCAGTAAGAACAACGGAAAACGGTGCTTCAAACGTGATGTAAACCAAATCGGGATTAGAGCTAACGGCTGCCAAAACGTCCGCATCCGAAAGGCGGAGATTGGCTCCGGGGTAATTTATACGTCTTGGTACACAGTCATTCTCTTTAAGCGAAGCGGTGAAGCCTGTGGGCGAGTCCTTGACAACTCTGAGAAAGCTTGCATCTATGCCGCAATCCTTATAATAAGAATAGAGCGTTTGACCGTTGGAATCAGCACCGAGGGCTGCACACAGTGCACTGTCCGCTCCCATTTTAGAGGCGGCAACCGCCGCAAATGCGGCACACCCACCGGGGACGTAGGCAACGCCGCCGTCATCGATAAGAGTCTGACCCTCCTCGGGAATTTTGTACATATTCATCACAAGCTCAAGACAAGCTCCGCCGATGAAAAGAATTTTAAAATTTGACATTTGTCGAACCTCTTAATATTTAAACCGCTTCAACAACGGAGAGCTTGAATATACCCGGCTTTTTTACACAGTCACGGGCAAGCTCTGCTTCCCTTGAATGGCAAGTGAATATGAAGCTCTGAATACCCTCGTCGGTCAAGGAGGCTATGCCCTTCATCATAAGGCGGGCACGTGTGTCGTCCTGATGAGCAAAGCTCTCGACAAAGGTGAGGGGGGGCTTTTCGGTATAAAGCATATCTATAAGTGCCATTCTCACCGCTATATAGGTGAGGTCTCTTGTACCGCCAGAGAGAAAATCAACAGACTTCTTCTCTCCCTCCGGAGTGGTAAAGGTAACCTTTAAGCCGTCGCTGACATCGATTGATGTATACTTCTTATCCGTCATAATCTCCATAAGAGCGGTGGAATATTCACCGAGTCTGGGAGAAATTTCCTGACGGAGATTGTCACTTGCACTCTCTATTGCCTTGAGTGCAACAAAATAAGCCTTGTGCTTAATCCTCAGCTCTTCAATTTTGTCCTCAACTGCCATCATACTTGAATAAAAGTCGGCAGGCTCTCCTGCACGGTTTTTGAGCATAAACAGCTCGTTTTCAACGTTATATGCCAGCTTTTCCTCAGCTGCAATTTTTGCACGGCGGTCGGCAAGTCCCGTTATAATTTCATCGTGGTTGACGTTTGAGAGTGCCTTGCGACGAAGAGGCGGAACCTGTGCTCTTATATCAATCTCGCTTGTGTCGGCGAGAGTATGTCTTATATCCTTTACCGTAAGGGCTATATTTTCCTTTTCTGCAAAGAGCGCGGCTTTTCCTATGAGGAAATTCTTAACCTTTTCTTCAAGCGTATCAAGAAATACGTTAAGCTCGCTGACAGGAGGCACCTCGCCCCAGCGAAGTATGATTTCCTTAAGCTCATTCTTTGCCTTTTCATATCTTTCCTTTGCCGCCTCAACAGCACACCTTGCAGACTCGGTGGAAACGAGCATTTCATCACGTCTTTTCCTATCGTCAAAGACTGCCGCAAGCTTGATTTTGAAATCGGAATAGTTTTCCGTTTCAAATGTCCTCATAAGCCCAGAGAGCTTTTTTGAGCCGCCAAAAAATGCGAGAACGAAGAACGCTGCCGCCGCTATTGCTAAGACACCCGAGACTACCGAGCCTACGATTGCACCGACACCGAGCACGGTAGAAAGAATTCCGAGAATCAAAGCACCGACTGCAAAAACGCCTGCGCCGATACCCGATATAAGCCCTTTAAGCTTTGATTTGTGATAGGTACGTGCCTCCTCTGCAATCTTTTCCTCGCCGCCAAGCGTGTCGCAAAGCTCAATCATACCCTCACTCTCACGCGTAATACCTGCCGCGCTTCTCTGTCGTGAGTATTCCTCAGATGCCTCTAAATGAGTATGATAAGTGTCGTTTACTGCCATTCTCGCCGCTACTATGTCGGCAAGGTACTGCTCGTCGGGAACGAAGCCCGCACGTCTGTTGCTTTCTATATAAGCATTGAACTCCTCAGCCTTGCGGTCGGCCTCAACCTCGAACTCGTGGAGTCTGTCGAAGGTTTGAATCAGCATTGCATTTCTGTAATCGCCCTCAAGGTCGTTGTACTTTTTGTATGCTACCTCCGCCTCCTTTTTACGCATTCTGATTTCGTGAAGCTCTTTTTCCTTTTCGAGAATGATTTTGTTGTCCTCGTCGGACTTCTTCATCTTCTCTTCTATTTGGTCTCTTTTCTTTGCAAGGTCAATAATCGCTCCGCCGAGATTGTTCTCGTGCAGAATGGAATGCATCCTTTCCGCAACCTTGGCTGCGGCGTTTTGGTTGTTCGTCTTCTCGTTTGCGGAGAAGAGAATGTTTTCTATTGAATTACGTACAGACTCACCGTCTATCTTCGAGTCGTAAATCTGACCTATGAATGCGGTGTTTTCAAAAAGCTCCTTGTCTACGCCGAAGAAGACGTCACCTGCGGCAATTTTGCCGAATGCGGGAGCTCCCGTCTCCATATCGATAATGGAGCAGTCCTCCTTGTAGACTATTCTGCCTGCTGACTCTGCGGGGGATGTGGAGCGGGAGACCACGTAACGCTTTTCCCCTATCCTTACGGTCATACTGCCGTTGCAAATGCCCGTCTTCCAATTAAGGCGGTGTGCACGCTCATCCGACTCACCCCCCGAAGATGAGGTGTCGAAGCCGTAGAGCATATATTTAATGAATGCGGCAATAGTGGTCTTGCCTGACTCGTTTTCTCCCTCTATGACGTTTACTCCCTCGGAAAAAGCAAGAGAGAGGTCGTTTATTCTACCGAAACTCTTAATGTCAATCTTTTCAATTATCATATACTTTTCCTTTCCGTTTTACTCGTCGTCATTCATTGTACCCGAGAGAAATTTTATAGCACGCTGCACAGAGTCCTTGGAATTATACCACGGCTCCTCGTCATACCTGTAATCGAATTTCTTGCAAAACCAGCTGACGTCACCCCTCAAGGCATCCATATATCTCTTTTGAATGCCGTGTGCCACCTCAAACAAGTCCGCATAGGTTCTCTTGTTAGTCTTTTTTATAGCATATTCAAGCATCATACGGTAGTGCGGCAGACAGAAAAATGGCATTTTCGCAAATTTCGTGCGAAAATCGTGCTGCGTTTCAAAAAGATAAACGGCGGTAGAAATCATCGCACGCATATTCTTGTTTATCCTAGTGCAAACGTAGCAGTCGCCCTCAAGCTCGGTGAGCAGGGGTATGCTCGCACTCTTCGCCGAGCCAAACGCTCCCTTGCCGTCCAAGCGGTTTTCAACAATCTCAAGATGGCTCTCCATCATCAGTCCCATACCGAGCATACGCTTACGCTTAAGCATCTTCGTATAATGGTTGTGACAAAAGCCCTGCTCGTTGGTTTTAATTCTTATATCGGGCTCCATCATAGAGGCTCCGAGTATTATTTCAAGCTCGTCCTCCTCAAGCTTCTTATAAAGCTTGCAAAACGGGCATCCGCACTCCGGCTTTGCCGCAACCTCGTCAAACGCCTCGTTGACGGGAATTGTGTAAATCTGCTCCACGCTCACACCTCCATAAGAATTTCAGCCTTGCCCCCTTGATTTCGAGGACAAAATGTGCTAAAATAATAATAAAATTATCTTTAAATAGTATTATACACTATTAAAAATATTTTTTCAAGAGGAAATGCCCTAAATGTACAATAAATTTTATAAAACCGTCCGAGGCAGGAATGCCCTGATCGTCACCTCGCTCGGCTCATATTCCTTAAAGGATACCCTCGAATGCGGTCAAACCTTTGCATACGAACAAACCGTGTGCGACGGCAATTACATAGAATACGTCATTCCTATTGGAAAGAAGCTCTTTTTCGTCGGTCAGCAGAAGTCGGGAGAGCTTATATTTTACGGCATCGGTGATGAGGATTTTGAAAAAATTGCAGTCCCGTACTTTTCCTTAAAAACAGACTTTGAAAAAATTGCACAAAGCGTTATGTCGGCTTACGGACGTGAGTGGTTCAAGACGGCGGTCGAGCGTGCAAAGGGCATTGCAATTTTAAAGCAGGACCCGTGGCAGACGCTTTTTTCATTCATAGTCTCGCAGAACAACAACATTCCGAGAATCAGAAAAATCCTACACCGCCTTTCTTATGAATACGGTGAAAATCTCGCTGAAAAAGCAGAGCTGAAATCCTGCCCCTTAAAAAAGCATAGCGCCGCCCCGTGTAAAGAAAATTGCGGGGAATGCGGGATATGCTACTCCTTTCCGTCTGCAGAAGCCGTGGCGAAAAATCCCGAGAAGCTCCTTTTGGCAAGCCCGGGCTTCCGCTACCGCTACCTTGTCGATGCGGCAAAGCGTGTTTCGGACGGCAGAACCCGTCTTGAAGAAATTGAGGCAGCACATTCTTACGCATATAGCCTTGAAGAGCTTAAAAAAATCCTCGGGGTCGGCGACAAGGTTGCCTCGTGCGTTGCCCTTTTCGGGCTTGGAAACCTCGATGCCTTTCCCATTGACGTGTGGATGAAGCGTGCGATAGACACCTATTTCGACGGTACTCTTGATCCCACCGTCTTCGGCGAATATGCAGGTGTCGCCCAGCAATATATCTTTCACTACATAAGGAATCTGGAAAATAAGTAAATTAAAGTTTACATTTTATATCTGTTTTTTAACACGGGTGGCACGTTTTAATAAAAAACAGGCATATACGTCACAGAGCAAAGCCGTCTGTCGCCCCTCGAAAGCTTCCCGAATCGGTGCCGCCACGGCACGTCTCTGTATTTCTGCATTTTTCAAAGACCAAAGCTCGGCGATGACTTGACTCCTCGCCGAGCTTTTTTAAATAATTAATTTTTTTGTGTAAAGGTATTGCAAAATGGAGAAATTTGTGCTACAATAGGTACATAAAAAAACAGAGTAGGAAGACATGCGTACAGTGCCGTGTGGACGGGGAGTTGTCATACGGACGAAAAGGCTTGATACGTGCCTTGCGGTGTGTCGTCCGCATCCCACTGTTACCAAAGAGTCTACGGTACACAGCCCCATTGTGCTATGTAATATTTTACCTCTCGGTACGGAAGATGTAATCTGTAACGGGAGGTATTTGTATATGCAAAGAAAAAAAAGCAACACGCTCTTTAAGGTATCGATAACCTCGGTGGCTGTCGCAATGAGCATAGTCGTTTGCCGATATCTCGGCTTTTCCCCGCAGGATTCAATAGTCAGGTTCGATCTTGGGATTCTGCCGCTCGCAATAATTGCAGACCTGTTCGGTCCTATTTATTCGGGTGTCGGATACCTTGCGGCGGACGTGCTCGGTCAGCTGATACAGGGCTTTGCCCCAAACCCGTGGATTTCAGCCTGCAAGCTTTTAAGCGGTGTTATGATGGGGCTTGGCTTTTCACGGGGACGCACCTCACTTTTGCGAATCACACTAACCTTTACTTTTATAAACGTATTCATTGATTTTCTTGCAATGTCGCCGGTATTCGCCCTCGTGTTCGGATACACCTGGGGTACTGCATTCCTTACAAGAGCAATCAACGCCTTAATAACGCTTCCTATCAGAATAATTCTCTTTTACATTCTTACAAAAAGTCTCAAAAAACCACTTGCGAGGTTCAGAAGGTATAATATGAAAGCTCAAAACAAATTCAAAGCATACGCAAACAGCTTCCAAGCGGTTACAGTGCCGGGACTTGAGCGTATAAAGGCACTCTGCGAAAAGCTCGGAAGCCCAGAGAAAAATATGAAATTCATACACGTTGCAGGAACAAACGGCAAAGGCTCTGTCTGTGCCTCGCTTGCGGAAATACTCCGCCACTCGGGCTTTAAGGTCGGAAAATATATCTCCCCCAATCTTCTGCGTGTCAACGAAAGAATTTCTATAAACGGAATTGACATTTCCGATGCCGAGCTTTCGGACTTGCTCGTACGCATCGAGCCGCTGGTCAAAGAGATAGAGGAAAAGACGTCTGTTGCACCCACCCAGTTTGAAATTTGGACTGCGGCAGCATTCCTCTATTTTAACGAAAAAAAGTGCGATTACGTAGTGCTTGAGGTCGGTCTTGGAGGTGAGCTTGACGCAACCAACGTAATAGAGCAAAACGAGCTTGCGATAATTACACGTCTTGGGCTTGACCATACACAATATCTCGGCTCTACAATCGGGGAGGTCGCAGCCGCAAAAGCAGGAATTATTAAGCGAAAATGTAACACGGGTGCCGTCGTTACTACAAATCAGGTTCCCGAAGCTATGAAGGTTCTTGAGGAAAAAGCCGAATCCCTCGGATGCCGTCTTCACGTCGGTGAATATACGAACCGTGGCTCTGAGGGCATATACGAGATTTTCGACTCCTCGGGCATAGAGGGGCTTAGGTGCGGCATAGCAGGACTTCATCAAACGGAAAACGCAGCCCTTGCAGTCAAGGCAGCACAGCTGCTTGGAATTGAAGAGAAGCATATACGTGCGGGCATTCTTGCCGCCCGCAACCCTGCAAGATTTGAGCTGATCAGAGAAAATCCCACCGTAATTTACGACGGCGGACACAACGAAAACGGTATAGAGGCACTTATTGCCTCACTGAAAAAATATTTCGGCAACGTAGAAAAAACCGTCGTCTTTGCTTGTATGAAAGACAAGGAAATTGACCGTTCTCTAAAAATGCTTGGTGAGGACACGCATTTCGCATTCACCACAGTTAAAGACAATCCCCGTGCTATGTCAGCCTCGGAGCTTCAGGCATACGCTCTCTCACGCGGCTTTTTGGGTGAGGCGTTCGACACCGTTGGTGAGGCATATGAATGGGCACTGAAAGAGGGACGGCTTACTGTAATCTGCGGTTCGCTCTATCTTTATGGGGATTTCAAGGAATATTTGGATAAAAAGGAGATAAAATAATGCCATTTATCAACACAAAAACCACTAAAAAACTCGACACGGGTGCCATCGAAGCATTAAAATCCGATTTTGGCAAGGCAATCGAGCTTATTCCCGGAAAGAGTGAAAAATGGCTTATGCTCAATTTCGAGGACGGGTGTAAAATGGCATTTGCCGGCAGCTTTGATGACTGTGCTATGATAGAGGTTGAAATCCTCGGCACTGCATCAAAAAGAGAGTATGACGCACTCACCGCCAGCCTCTCTGACGCAGTAAGCAAAAGGCTCGGAATTCCAAAGGACAGAATATACGTGAAATACGAAGAAATAAGCACGTGGGGCTTTGACGGAGAAAACTTTTAAGAGCAACGGGGGCGTTGAAAAAAGGTAGTCAAAGGAGGCGTTTTTAGTCTCGAGCGCAAAAGCATATAACCTGCCTCTTTTTACTCAAGCGTAGCTTTCATCACCTCAAATATTCTCGAATAATTAACATAAAGTTCGGTTATTTTCTACATTTAAAGCGTATAATTAAATTATAAAGACTAAATTTAAAAGCGAGGACACAGATATGCCAAGAGCAAGCGGTGGCTTTGGAGGAGGCGGCTCACGTGGCGGAGGCTACGGCGGAGGCGGCTTTGGCGGCGGTGGATACCACCATCATCATTATCATAGACCATACAGAGGATTTTTCTTCTTCCCGTGGCACAGACCTTATTTTGGATACGGAGGCTTTTTCGGAGGCTTTTGGGGTTTGTTCTTTTTGCCTATAATCATTCTTGTATTAGCGGGAATCTTTCTTATTTCCTCAATACTTTCGCTCGTCTCCGTTATTGCGCAGGGCGGAGTTGTTGAATTCAATTTACAGAAATTCAAGGACTACTCGTACGCAGAGTATACAGCGGCGTTTTCTGACGAAAGCCCCGAGGATTATGAATACAATCTGCTTCTCGTCTTCTCAACGAGGGAGGGCTATGACGAATATTATACCATAGCCCAGGTCGGAAACTATCTTATAGACGACGTTCATTATGCCTTTGAAGAAAACGGTCCTTACCACGCCTCGATTGAAAGATCCTTGCAAGCGGAGAATTACAACGAGTCGCTCGACCGTGACCTTTATTCCATTATAACAGCCCTGACCTCAACGGTCAAAAGCTACGGTGACCCTTATCTCAGACAAAGACCCAAGACCCCGACCGTCCCCGAATCAAAGGTGATCGAAAAGGACGAGAACCTTGAATTTACGGGAGAGATGACAAAAGAGGCGGTCGCAAAATTCACCGAGGAAACAGGAATCCCCCTCGTGCTTGTCATAGAGGATGAAGAGGACATCTTCGGCAAGGGAGTTCCCGCTCATATAATTATTTCAGGCGTGATTTCGCTCGGAATATCGGTCTTTTGCATTGTTTGGATAGTCAAATCGGCAAAGGCTAAAAAGCAGGCAAAAAAAGAGGCCGAAAACAAGCAAAACGGAACGGATTATAACGACCCGAGATATTGGAATTAGAATAAAATGGAAGTCTCATTTTCTAAAAAGAAAAAGGGCTTCCATTTTTTTGAGTTAGTTTTAAAAAAGCCTTGACTTTTGAGACTTGCAGTGCTAAAATAGGGGCGTCAAGGATTTATAAGCCCCGCATTTAAAAAGGAGAGAGCGATGCAAAGTATTAAGCGTGCCCCGGCAACCGAGGGGCCTATATTTTCAAAAATGATTCTCTTTGCCCTGCCCATAATGCTGACAGGCATACTTCAGCTTTTATACAATTCCGCAGACAGCATAATCATCGGCAGATTTTCAGGCGACCCCAACGCACTCGGCGCTGTCGGCTCGGCAGGGTCGGTTACAAACCTGCTTGTAAATATGCTTATGGGTCTTGGAGCGGGAACGAGCGTGCTTATTTCTCAATTCTACGGTGCCAAAAACGACAGTGCGGTTTCAAGAAGCGTACATACCTCACTTCTCTCCGGATTTATCAGCGGAGTCCTTATACTTATCATCGGTCAATTTATTTCTGCACCGCTTCTTCGCCTTTTGGGTACAAAATCCGACCTTTTTTATTCAGCTAATCTTTACACACGCATCATATTCCTCGGCGTACCTGCGTTGGCACTGTTCAATTTCGGTGCGGCAATACTTCGCTCCCTCGGAGATTCACGCACTCCGCTCATCATACTTTCTTTAAGCGGTATTTTAAATGTGCTTTTGAACCTGCTTTTCGTAATAACATTTGATATGAGCGTCGCAGGCGTCGCACTTGCAACCATAATATCTCAATACGCCTCCGCTATAATCATCCTCCTTGTACTCTCAAGGGTGGACGGTCCGCACAAATTTTCCTTTAAGAGGTTGAGAATAGACAGAGGTATTCTTGCAAGAATTTTGAAGGTCGCAATTCCGTCTGCTATACAGTCCTCGTTCTTTTCAATTTCAAATATGCTTCTTCAAAGCTCCGTAAACACATTCACCACGGACGAGGTTTCCGGCAGTGCCATTGCAGGCACTGTAGAGGGCTACTCCTACACCATCTTAAACAGCTTTTATACCGTCAGCCTGACCTTTGTCGGGCAGAACTTCGGCGCAAATAAAATCAAAAGGACAAAAAGGGTGCTTTTCTTCTCCCTTTTGCAGGTCACAGTCGTCGGAGTTGTAGTAGGCTCTGTTATGACAATCTTCGCCGAGCAGATTTCTATGATTTTCATAGACCCGAATGCAAGCAACACCGCAGCGGTGGTGACAGCATCGCTTGAAAGGCTTTCGATTGTTCTGATTCCTTATACGGCGTGCGGATATATGGACGTCTTTACAGGCTTCTTAAGGGGCTACGGCTACTCCTTTTTGACGATGATGTCGTCCCTGGTGTGCATCTGCGTCGTTCGTGTAGTCTGGACTCAAACGGTATTTAAGCTCGACGCATTCAACTCTATCCAAGGACTCTTTATAGTCTATCCCATCTCGTGGATTCTCGCCTCGCTGACACTTGGCACAATGTCGTTTATAGTGTATAGAAAAAAATTAAAAAAGCAAATCGCAAGCAATGAAAATCTTCAACCCCAAAATAGCGTGAACACTCTTATGTGAGTGTCGCAAGCAGAAAAAGAGAGCAGCTCGGTTTTTAGCCGAAATGCTCCCTTTTTTATTAGATCCTCTCAATATTTGCCGTATAAGGTCGACCGACCGATCCTTCGGTCTTTACTAAAAGCTCTGTTTTTCGCCGCACCCAAGGTCAATGCGTGGATTAAATTGTGGCATACGGTATTTGCCCCCAAGCGTCAGCTTAATTTCAAAGAGGTGCATCGTCGGGTCGCAAAGGCTGATGTTATACCCCTCTCCCTCTCGCAAAGAACGACTATACAAGGCTCGGACACCTCAAATTCTCCACACGCCCCCGCTTCAGAAGACGTAAAACGCAAAGACAGAGGCTCGGCTTTCTTGCCGCCCGAATGTCATTTGTGTTCGAGATAATCTCGATTTTCCGACTTGCAGAAAGTAGGGCTTTGATAACCGTATTTAACGTAAGAAATAATAGAGTAGGCATAAGCTTCGCCTCTCGGATTTACACCGTGAGCAGAGTTCCAAGCTCGAAGAACTTTTTTGCCTATATTGCCAAAGCTACGTTGCACAATGTAAAAGGTTAAGCCTTAAACATTACTCTTACCGGTTTGCCCGCCAGCTCGTTTGTAATAGCGGTGAGTGTCGTCTTTCCGTCCCTCTCGTCAACACTTGCAATAAGCGGAGCATTTATAAGCTCGTAGCTCCTGTCAAGCGTAAGCTCGACCGTCTTCGCCTTATGTGTGGGGTCTGAAACGGAAATTTCAAGCTCCCCGTCCTTTTGAAGAATGGAAACGATACAGGGTGCACTCGCCCCTATTCCCTCGCACTCGCCCGCCTCAAAGAACGTGATAAAGGTAAGCCCAAGAGAGCTTTTACGTACAGCCTGAATTTCTTTTGTGTTGGAGATAATCTCAACCTCGGGAGCTTTGGAGTAAGCCTCGGTTGCCTCCGCCGTGGCATTCGGGAGAATTATGTACTCATATTTTGCATCACTCGGATTCTTTCCGTGGTAGAGGTTAATCTCAAAGAACGGCTTTCCGTCCTTATATTTTTCCGCATCGGGGTCTTCTTTAAAATAATGATCCATATCCGACATATCGGAAACGTAGGTGTATCTTGAAAGCCTCGTCTTGCCTCCCGCAGGAAGCACGTAGCCCGCAAGCCCCTCAACGGAAATCCACATCGGGTCATCCACTATTTTTTCATAATCTTCCTTGGGCATAAGCGTGCCGTCGAGATAAATATCCTCAGCACCCAGCACCTCTTTATCCTTTACAAGACGCCTATGCTCAACGGTGGTCAGGACGTTTGCATTCATTGTGGAATTTATACCCGCACCGAGGCATACGCATTCCTTGTCGAAGAAGTAGTAGGATTTCTTCGCTACGAGGTCGTTCTCCCAATAAGTAAGTCCGCCTCCTGCATCCTTATCCTCCGTGCCGTCAGCCTCGTGACCCTCGTAGTGATACGATTCGTAATCAAACGCACCCATTCCGTATTTTTTAAGCACGTCCATAGTGCCCGAGAATGCTGTGGAGGGCTTCCAGCCCGACTGGTACGACCAGGACTGCCTTTTTCTGTCGTCAACGGTTGTGCCGGGAACTCTTTGGCAGATATTGGCGTTCATAATGAAATTTGCACCGTCGTATGCGTTTCTGTCCGTGTTTGTATAAAGGTACGTTGCTCCGTCACCCGTATACCAGCCTCGCTTGTTAGCACCGTTGATGCTCTCATAGGAGGGGTGTCTTTCAGATGGCATTGCAACGAGCATTGCATAGTCGTTTCTGTGTTGAGCAAATCTGTCGCCCGAAAACCAAGCGTAACCTATCTCATAATCATTTTCCGCCGATATGGTATCGTCACGCAAAATTTCCATAAGCTTTGCAAAATTGTAAACCGAGCAAGATGTTTTGAGCATCTTTATAATAGTCGGGGTTGATGCGCAACGCTTGATAAGCTTCTTTAAGTACCCATCCTCCTCCTCTCCGTAAAGACCGATAAGAGGAAGAATTCCGTTCATAATTGCAACACCGTGCTGAAATTCCATTTTTTTGGCAGTTCTGCCGCTGAAGCCCACAAAGCCTTGACCCTTATAGCACGCCGCCTCAAACGTATACTTGACCATATTGATAATCTCATACTGCTTCGGGCTTACGTATTCCATAGGAGTGCCTCCGAGAAGCGTACCGACAAAGCCCGGTCTTGTAAGGACGTTTGTGCCGTATACCATATTATAAGGCATATTATGTATCCAAGCAACGTAATCCTCGTGTATACCGTTTTCGGTCCTCGTTATGCCGAGGGTGAGGTCGTAGTCGGCACACTCGTTTTCAAGCATTTCCCTGTCCTCGAGAAGCAGTGCCGCCTTTGTGCATACGGACAGACGGCTGGATGCGTACTGTCTTTTATAGCCAAGTCGGCGAACGGTGATGATGTACCTGAACGCTTTCAGATAATTTTTCATCTTTTCGATAGGAATAAACTCCTCCATAACAAAAAGAGCATTCATCAAAGCCCCGGCTCCGCCGACGAACCAATCCCACCAGTTAAAAAGAAGCATACTTCTCCAGCCACGCCCCTCAATTTCCGCCTCGCCGTACATATTCTCGTACATCCACTGCAAGCAGTCGAGAATAGTATCCTTTAACTCTTCGTTTTTATAGAAATCCGTGCCGTAAGTGCCGTAGCCTTTAGCTAACGCCCAGATCTTATTGTACTGTCTGGTTAAATCGCTTGACAATTCCGGAGGATTTTCTCCCCAGAGAATAAATCTGTCCTTTTCCTTATGCAATGTGTCCCAGGAATGCTTTGTATTTTTGGATATTTCATCAAGCTTTTCACGAAAATCGGGGTCTGACGTGTCGTTCATCTGCTCACTTCCGACAAGGACTGTACGCCACTTATCCTTAACCGCCTTGAAATCCTCTTTGGTGAACTTTGATGCATCGTACTTTCCAAGGGTCGCATAGCTTGCGGAAACCTCAAGCTCCACGTCACGCTCAATCTCGTCAAGCATAGCCACAGGGGCAAAAATGATGAGCTTGCCGCCGTCAAAGGCACGGGAGCTGATGCCGAGGGCCTCGGCACATTTAAGTGCGGGGAGATATTTGTAGCCGTGCTTTTGTGCAACCTCCCTCTCAAAGCGGCCGACCTTGCCGTCTGCCGTATACTCACAGGACCCAAGGCTTGCAGAAACGGACTTGCCGTCCTTGCTTAAAGTTATATTATCACCGCTTATCTCTACGTTTACGTCAAGGAATTTTGAAAAAAAGCAATCGGGCACGCAAATTTCACCGCCACGGCATATAGATTTCACGTCTTTATTTTCCTCGTCGTAAATCGAGAGCTTTCCGTTTTTCAAAACAGTTCTCGAGTAAATAAAAATCGACGTTGCACCCTTTTTTGAATACCATTCAAAAATTTCGGGCTTTGCACATTTTGTTTTGTAAATTTCCTCTCTTAGGCTGCTCATCTGTCTTCCCCTTTTCAAATAAAATATATAAAATAAAGTGTTTTACTCCTATTATACCATCTTAGAAAAATGATGTCAACAATTTAATAAAATTAAAAAAAGGGTTTTTAATTTTTAGCGTACACATTGCACAAAATACCTCGGTAGATTTTGTGCAATGTGTATACTTCTTACTTTGTGTTATAACGTTGAAAAACTATAATAAATCCACGCAGACAGACTCGATTTGGCTTTTCTTGTCTGCATTTTTACTAAAAAAAACAATATGCGAAGACTGCAAAAGAAGTCTTCGCATATTGGGAGAAGCGGCGGCAATTATCTTGCTACCTCTTCCATTATGAATGCCTCAAGGGTATCTCCCTCTCTTATGTCGTTGAACTTTTCAATTCCGACACCGCATTCATAGCCCTCCGCAACCTCCTTGACGTCGTCCTTGAAGCGGCGGAGCGAGGAAATTTTGTCCTCAAAAATAACTATACCGTCACGCACAATACGAATTTGTGCCTGTCTTATAATTTTGCCGTCCTGGATATAGCAGCCTGCGATAATTCCAACACCGGGAACCTTGATGGTCTGGCGTACCTCTGCGTGTCCGAGGAGAACCTCCTTGAACGTAGGAGCGAGCATACCCTTCATTGCCGCCGCAACCTCATCTATGATCTCATAAATGATTCTGTGGCAGCGGATGTCTACGCTGTTTCTCTCTGCGGAGTCAAGAGCATTCTTGTCGGGACGTACGTTAAAGCCGACTATAATAGCGTTGGATGCCGCAGCAAGCATAACGTCGGACTCGGTGATTCCACCGACCGCAGAATGAATCACAGCAACCTTGACCTCTTCGTTTGAGAGCTTAACAAGCGATGCCTTTACAGCCTCCGCAGAGCCTGCAACGTCTGCCTTTACTATGATATTCAAGGTCTTTACACCATCTGCAATCTGACTGAACAGCTCGTCGAGATTGACTCTTGCATTCGCTGCGAGAATTTCCTGACGGAGCTTATCCTTTCTCTGCTCTGCAAGATTTCTTGCCATTCTCTCGTCCTCAACCGCATTCAGCTCGTCACCCGCCTGAGGAACGTCGTCAAGACCAATGATTTCAACGGGAACAGAGGGGCCTGCCGTCTTGACGGTCTTGCCCTTGTCGTCTATCATAGCTCTTACACGGCCTGTGGCATTTCCTACGATTACGTAGTCGCCCTGATGAAGCGTTCCGTTCTGCACAAGCACGGTTGCAACAGGACCTCTGCCACGGTCGAGCTTGGATTCAATTACGATACCTCTTGCACGCTTCTTGGGATTAGCCTTAAGCTCCTTGACCTCCGCTACGAGAAGCACGTTTTCAAGCAGGTCGTCTATTCCCATTCCCGTAAGTGCGGAAACGGGAACACAGATTACGTCGCCGCCCCAATCCTCGGGAACAAGCTCGTGCTGGGTGAGCTGATTTAAAACGTTGTCGGGATTTGCCTGCGGCTTATCCATCTTATTGATTGCAACGATGATGACGATGCCCGCCGCCTTTGCGTGGTTTATTGCCTCTATGGTCTGGGGCATAATTCCATCGTCGGCAGCAACGACGAGAATTGCAATGTCAGTAGACTTTGCACCTCTCATACGCATTGCAGTGAACGCCTCGTGACCGGGCGTGTCGAGGAACGTGATGTCCTGACCGTTTGCTTTTACTCGGTATGCACCGATTGCCTGGGTGATTCCGCCGGCCTCTCCCTTGGTTACGCTTGTGTGTCTGATAGCGTCGAGTATAGAGGTCTTTCCGTGGTCAACGTGTCCCATTACGCAAACAACGGGTGCTCTTGTGACAAGGTCATCCTCATTGTCCTCTGCCTCTGTAAACAGACGCTCCTCAATGGTAACGACGACCTCCTTTGTGACCTTTGCACCGAACTCATCAGCCAAAAGCTCTGCGGTTGCATAATCCACAATATCGTTGACGCCCTTCATCTCCCCCATAAACATAAGCTTCTTTATAACCTCAGCAGAGGTCTTTTTCAGACGGCTTGCAAGCTCGGAAACGGTAATTTCATCGGGGACGGTGATTTCGAGCTGCTTGTTTCTTGCACGCTCTGCCTCAAGTCTCTTCATCTTCTCCTGAGCGGCTCTTTCCTTATCCTTTGCGCTCTTCTGATTCTGACCTCTTGTGTCCTGCTTTTTCAGCTTCTGCTTAGAGCTTGCGGAATCCTGACCGTTTGCTATTGCATAATACTTTTCATTGTAACGCTCATCGTACTTTGAGAGGTTTACGTCCGAGGTTCTCGTATCCACAACACGTGTCTTTGAGGGAACGGAGCCACCCGAGTACTCCCCGCCGATATTTACTCCGCCACGAACGTTCTTGGTGTCAATGGTGGGAGTAATTGTACGGAACTGCTGCTTCTGTGCACGCTTTTCCTCTTGCTTCGGCTTCTGTACTGCGGGCTTCTGCTGCTGTGCCTGTGCTTGCTTCTGCTGCTTTTGTGCCTGTGCCTGCTGTGCGGGAAGAACTGTTGGCAGAGGCTTGGGAGCGTCCTTTATCACAGGCTTTTGCTGCACGGGTGCCTGCTGTATGGGCTTTTTCTGTACGTAAGACTGCTGTGCTGACTTTTGCTGTGCCGGTTGCTGAGGACGCACGCCGTCACGTCTGAAGCCCTGAGCCTCCTTGTTCATATTGTCGCGCCTTTTTGCAAATGGATCGAGCGAGGGTGCGGCATCGTACTTGCGGAAGCCTCTGTCTTGCGTAGCTCTTGTATCGGACTTTCGCTCCCCCTGACGGAATTCACCCTGTCTTTGTCTGTCTCTGATTTCAGGACGAGAAGCCTGGGGAGCCGTACGCAGGACCTCAGGCTTTTTAACCTCAGGCTTTTTGATTTCTTGCTTTTCGGGCTTCTTTTGCGCTTTTTGAGCTGCCTCTTCCTTTGCAGCTTTCTCTATTGACTTTTTCTTTGTTTCCGGAGAGCTGATTTGCGTCTCTCCTCCGAGATATGCGTCTATATTTTTGATTTGATGCTTCTTGGTCATATGACTCATAAAAAGCTCGAATTCCTCCCCGTCCACCGACGAGCCGGTCTTCTTATCGAGTCCAAGCTCCTTAAATGCATCGGTTACATCCTTAGATTTTAGTGCAAAATCCAAGGAAAGCTGTTGAATTTTTATTATTTTAGATTGACTTGCCATACGAGTTTTCCTTTCTTCAAGTATTTGGCACGAGTGCCCCTACAATCTCTTTTGCAAAGCGTTCGTCCGTAACCGCAACTACAGCGATAGACGACATTTTGCCGACTGTGTGTCCAAGCTCCTCGGCCGTAATATTTACTTCTACGTGTTCTATGCCGTAAAATTCACATTTACCGGCAAGCTTTTTTCTCGTGGCATCAGACGCTTTGTCCGAAATTATAACCAACCTGATTTTGCCGTCGCCCGCCTTAGGCATTGCACGGCACACAAGCTCGGTTCCGATTATCACCCTGCCCGCCCGTCTGGCGAATCCGAGCATTCCGAAAAACCGTTTGTTTGTGTCACTGCTCATTTGCGGCAAGCTCCTCCTCCATTACGGTGTATACCTCGTCGGGTATATTGCACTCAAGGGAAGTCTCAAGACGCTTCTTCTGCCTTGCCTTTTTAAGGCACGCCGCACTCTTGCAAATATATGCTCCTCTGCCGGATTTCTTTCCCGTTTTATCAAGAGAAATTTCTCCCTCTTTGCTTCTTACAACTCTTATAAGCTCTATTTTGGGAAAATGCTCACCGCAGCCGGTGCATCTTCTGGTCGGTATCTTTTTTACCACTTTAATGCCTTTCGTTGCCATAGTTATGCTTTTATGTCTATTTTACAGCCTGTAAGCCTTGCTACAAGCTTTGCGTTCTGACCCTCTTTGCCTATTGCGAGGGAAAGCTGTTCGGGCTCTACCGTGACTCTGCAGGTACGCTCGTCCTCTACCGTGACGGAGAGCACCTTTGCAGGAGAGAGCGCCTCTGCAACGTATTCGGAAAGGTCCTCACTGTATTTGATAATATCAATCTTTTCCTGTCCAAGCTCTGTAAGTATTGCGGAAATTCTCATACCGTTCTTTCCTATGCACGAGCCGACTGCATCTACGTTTTCATCTCTTGACTGAACGGCAACCTTCGTTCTTGAGCCTGCCTCTCTTGCAACACCCTTGATAAGAATTGTTCCGTCCTGAATTTCAGGAATTTCAAGCTCAAAGAGTCTCTTTACGAAGTGAGGATGTACTCTTGAAAGTGTTACAAGAGGTCCACGTGTCTCTCCGCTCTTAACCTCGGAAATAAATACCTTGAGTCTGTCACCAACGTCAAAGCTGTCGCCGGGAATCTGCTCCGATTTCAAAAGGGTTGCAAAGCCCGTACCCGTGTCGAGAATAAGGTTGCCTGTAGTCATATCAACCTTATCTACTATTGCAGTAATGATTTCCTCTTTTTTGTTCTCGTATTCTCTTGTCTGTCTGTCACGCTCCGCAGTTCTTATAGCCTGAACTATCATCTGCTTGCCCGCCTGGGCGGAAAGTCTGCGGAAGTTCTTTGTCTTCAGCTCCGTCTCAACCACACCCCCGAGCTTATGACGGCGGCTGATTGCCTTTGCATCGGAAAGAGCAATCTCACATCTGGGGTCAAGAACCTCTCCGTCTTGAACCACCGTCCTTTGCTGAAACACCTTCATATCCTGCTTAACAGGATCCATTTGCACACGGATAACGGTTGTTGCACCAAGCTCCTTTCTGCAAGCGTTCGCAAGGGCAGCCTCGATATTGGCAATCATAGTTGCCTTGTCAATGCCGTTTTCCTTTTCGAGGAGGTCTATCGCCTCGAAGAATTCCTTGTTCATTTTTTCTCCTTTACCCTTCACGGAGCACACCTTGACTCCGTGCCTTCCATTTTATTTTTTATTTAAATTAATCAAAATAAATAGTATTCAGCTTGGAGATTTCCGCACGCTCAAGCTCGCACTCGCCAAGGTCTGAAAGAATAGTGACCCGTCCGTCCTCAAAAGAAATCAACGTGCCCTTTACGGATTTTGCTCCGTTCTTTGCTGCAAAGAGTCTTGCCTCCACACGCTCGCCAACAGAGGCAATAATGTGGGCATCTGTACGGAGCTCGCGCTCAACTCCCGGAGAGGATACCTCAAGGTAATAAAATCCCTCGATAGGGTCGCACTCATCAAGAATGGGATCGATCGCACGGTGCACACGCTCGCAGTCGTCAATATTGATGCCGTCTTCCTTGTCTATCGTGATTTCAAGATGATAGTCCGCTCCAACCTTCGTGTAGGTTATATCCCAAACGGAATATCCCATTGATAAAACGGTAGGCTCTATCGCCTCTCTTACGGTTTCTTTGATGCTTTTTTTCATTTGCTCCCTGCTCCCCTTTAAGTAATGATAAAGAGTGACTCTTGTCGAGTCACTCTTCACCTTTCATACTATTCTATAACTATTATAACATATTTTATTTAAAAATCAATAGTTTTTTAAGAAAAAATCAATTTTTTAATTAATTATCTGTTTTTTTTCGCTCTTTTGTGTCTTTTTATAATGCTCAAACAAAAAATTCAAGACGTCCCGACGCAAAATCATTCCAATAAAGCAGCCTCTGTCATCAACTACGGAAACGAAATTATGCTCAGCCACGCTCTCTATCATTTCTTCAAGCGTAGCATTGTGATAAAGAGGCTTTGCATAGCCCGAATCTATTATATCCGTCACACGGTCACGCTCGGCAGCCTTATAGTCAAATTTTCCGTTTTTATGAAAATACTTAAAAAGGTCGTCGTTTCTTACAGCACCTACGTACACGCCCTCGGAATCAAGCACGGGTACGGCGACGTAGCGGTGATATTTCATTTTTTCAAGAGCCTGCCTTACCGTGCTCTCGTCACTTATATACACTACAAGGCTTTTGGGAATCATAAACTGAAAGATATTCATAAGCGAGGTCCCTTTCTATGCATAAATGAATATTTTTGTAAACTTAAGTTTACTGTCCGAGTCCTGAAAGTGCTGTTCCTATAACAGTGGAAAACTGAGCGTTTTCCGGAATTATAAAGTTTACTCCATAGTTGTATCTTGTATTAAATTCGTGGAATTTTTTGCTGCAAAACGGCAGCCGTGTTAAATTTCCTGTAAGAACTATATTGTTAACGCCGCAATATCGAGAGGCAAAAATCGACACCATTCCGACAGTTTCATATACCATATTCATAATTCCGAGTGCAATGTCTCCCTTTGTGGCTATATCGGAGACGTTGCCGAAATTTGCCGCAGTAAGGTCGGCGGAAAGCTTGCCGGTTTCATCCCTTGAAGCAATATCCTTAATACGCAAATCAATGTTTGCAAGATCTGCATCCCGGGCAAACTCAATAATGTGGTCAATGTTGTCCGCTTGGAGCAAAAGCTTCGACAGCCCCACAAGAGTACCGCCGCCGACACCGGTGCCGCCGAGGTAATCCATCTCTCCGTTTTTACGGGAATGCACAAGGGCTGTACCCGTACCCATGCTTACGACAATGGCATCGTCAAGTCCCGAGAGATAAAGCCCACCTCTGCCAATGCTCTTAAATTCCTCAACACGGCGGCAGTCAAGCCCGTAGAGATTATGCTTCACGTACGAGGCACCGACACCCGTCATCATAACACACTTTATAGCTGAAATGGGAATTCTGTTTTCATCCGTGAATTTTCCGAAAGCACCGTAAGTAGACGTCACAGGGTCGTTTGCACGGACTATTTGCGGTGCGATAAGCTCTACCCCGGAGGCATCCTCCTTGAATGCAACAATTTTAGTGGTGCTTCCGCCTACGTCTATACCTATTACAATATTCTTTTCCGACATTTAAACATCCTCTCTATTGACCATAAGACTATCAAAGGTCAGACCGTACTTTGCCGCAATATCGCGGGCATACGACTTTCCGTCAGGCTTTGCTCTTACTATTTTGAATGAACGCTTGCCCTCCTCTATTCCCGCAACAAGGGTGTCAAGTCTGATTCCTCCACGCTCCGCCGAGCGTGCATTTATTTCTTCCACACTTGCCGCAAGCTCGTGCAGGTGGGTAGAGAATATTCCTCTGCAACGCATAACCGCAAAGGCAGTGAGAATTTCCGAGGCGATGTATGCCGCCTCGTATGCACCCGTAGACGACAATGACTCATCAAGCAGAATCATACCGTCAGCATCAACCGAGTCGAATATTTCCTTAAGACGGGCACATTCCTCTCCAAGCCTACCCTTGTCAATCGTGTCGTCAGCACCCTCCGGAAAATGGGTAAATATACCGCTGACGGGCGAAATTTCAGCACTTGCGGCAGGAACGGGAAGTCCGAGCTGGAAAAGTGCCTGTGCTGCACCGAGTGCAACCGTAATAACAGATTTTCCGCCTCTGTTCGGTCCCGTTAATACATATATATGCGCCGCCTCGTCAAAGGAAAACTCATTTGTTACTATTTCATCGTCTATTGCAAGAGCGACTCGTGGGTTGTAAAGCCTTTCAGCAGAAAAGACCTTGTCCTCAATCGGCCTTATCGTAGGAACGGCAACGCTACACCCCGGGTGCTCGGAAAGACGCTTGATCAGGCTTGCCGCACGGCTGACGAATTCAATCTCGGGTAAGAGCTTTAAGATAAAATCCGTGTTTTCAAGCACGTATTCTCCAACTATGGTTCTCCACCCTCTTACAGAGGAGCGGAATACGTCCTCAATAGCGGAGTTAAACGCACCTACCAGTGCCTCCTGCTTATTCTCGCTCTGCCCCTTTCCGAATGCGGAAAGCTCCGCTATGCAGGTAAAGGCGTCGTTTTTAAACGAAAATCGCAAAATCTTGTCGAGCAGTTTCCCCGACTTAAAGGTGTCGGAATTTATGGAAATAATTCCGGCAGACTCGGGACGCAGCTGTCTGTCAAGATTTACACCGACCGTCACGCTTCTGACCTCGTGGACTCTTGCCGCAAGAGCGGCGAGCTTCTTGTTAAGCTCCTTGTAATATTCCGACTCCGCAAGTCTTGATATGAGATCCGCAAGGTCGCCAAACGCACGGCTTTTGATTTGGTCCCGCACTGACGAAAGTCCCTTGTTCAAGGAGTCTATGCAAGAGACGTACAGCTCAATTTCCGTAATACTGTATAAATACGACTCTCCGGAGGTATAGGTCTGCGTGTCAAGACGACGCAGTTCCTTTATGTCATCGAGTATGGGATGAACCTCGGCGAGCGTACGCTCAAGCTCGGGGATTTCGAGCATATCACGCACTGTGCTTTGTCTGTATTTTATAACCTCCTCTGAGGTTGTGAAAAATTCCGTAAGCGAGCAAGAACGCAGTCCGAAAATCTCATTTAATCCAAGCTCGTCACACACGTCCTCGGATATATTGGGCAGATTGCTTCTGTCTGAGTGAAAATCTCTACTCTGCTCGTTGGGATAAAGCAGACTTACGAAAACGTTTTCCCTTGCGTCCATAATTTTTCTCCGTCCCGCCGTAAAGCGAACTTCAGGCATAAGTTTTAAATATCATAATAATTATATCATATATTTAC
>JAZOQA010000013.1:0-29926 GCA_045655765.1 Eubacteriales bacterium
TAAGAGCCGTGGCTATGAGATACTCTACCTCACCGACGACGTAGATGAATTCGCACTTAAAATCATCGGCAAATATAACGACTGTGAATTTAAGAACGTCACCGCCGAGGCACTTGACCTTGCGGACGAGGAGGAAAAGGAGGCTCTTAAAACAGAAAACGAGAGCTTCAAAGGTATGCTTGACTCTATGAAAGATACGATAGGCAAGGTTTCGTCAGTCAAGTTTACAGCCTCGCTTGGTGAGCACCCGGTATGTCTTTCGAGTGAGGGCGAGCTTTCCGTAGAGATGGAGAAGATACTCAAGAAGATGCCGGGACAAGAAGCAGGGCTTCCAAAGGCTAACGTAGTACTCGAAATCAATATGAACCATCCCATTGCGGCAAGGCTCAAGGAGCTTTATAAAAGTGACAGCGAAAAACTCTCAAAATATGCAAAAATTCTTTATGCCGAGGCGTGCCTAATCAGTGGCATCTCGATTGACGACCCGAGAGAGCTGACAGAGCTTATCTCGGAGCTGATGGTATAATTCACCTTATGATAAAAAAGCGTGCGGAAATTCTTTCCGCACGCTTTTGCCGTTGTTTTACTGCTTTTTTATCTTATTCAGGCGATCGTTTATTGCTAAAAGCTCCTCCTTGCTCATAGGGGCTGCCATTGCTGAGACAGTGTTCAAGAAGCGAAGCACGGTGAAGCCGCCGAGCATTTTCATCATATTTTCGTCAAG
Organism: Eubacteriales bacterium; assembly: GCA_045655765.1. Classification (GTDB taxonomy): domain Bacteria; phylum Bacillota; class Clostridia; order Oscillospirales; family CAG-272; genus UBA1740. The sequence goes on from JAZOQA010000013.1 coordinate 725, forward strand.
AATGGGCATAGGCGTGTCAATTTTCTTACTAAAATGCGACGCAAAATCAGAAAACCACGCATTTCCCTCCTTTGTCTTGATTATTTCGCCGATTTCATCATTCAGAGAAAAATAGCCCTCGGGAGCCGTTACGTCAAACCAATTCAAAACCGCTCCCTTTTCCTTTAAGATATATTTTTCATTGAACCTATCAACCCTACGAAATACCGCACTGTCACGGCAAGATCCGGCAACAGCTTCTATGCGGGTTTGTGCTTCAAGAGGCACTTCAAAGCGGAAGAAGTGATCAGGGGCTGTTTTTTTGCACTTTGACACGCCGTTTACAATAAGCTCAACCTCTGGTTGGTTTGAGTAAACCGTGACACGTGTAGTGCTTTCGGCTCTGTCAATGTATCTTTTTCCGCCAATATGGACGAACGGCTCGTCCGAAAGATGTGCCTTATATGCGTAAAAAGCGTCCTTTTTGTATTTTCTGTCAAAGGTTACAAGACCCTTGTGGTTTTGTCCGTTTTCTCCGCCCTCCGCACGTGCATCGGCACCGAAGTCAAACATATTCCATACAAAAGTGGCAAATATGAATTTGCGAGAAAAGAGCTGCTTTATAAGCTCCTCGTGGTAATACGCCTGATATTCCTCCGTGTAATCTCCCTGCCGTGGCTCGGAGGTGTGCCAATTAAGTGCCTCTGCACCGTATTCGGTTACGCAAATCGGAATCCTCGGATTTTGGGCGTGGAATTCATCAAACCACGGTCCGTTCATCGAGGTGTCCCCGCCGTACCAGCCAAAATAATGGTTGTAGCCGACAACGTCGGGTATTTTTAAATATTCGTGATTTGTGTCGCACATCGACACGGCGGCAACGCCCGTCAAGCGTGTTGGGTCAAGCTCGTGAGCAAGCTTGTTAAGTGTTGTGTGTAAATTTATAAGATCCTCGGAGTCCGACTCAGACATCGTGATTTCGTTTGAAATTCCCCAAAAGCATATTGACGGATGATTGTAGTTTTGGATTATAAGTTCTTTAAATTGCGAGGTCGCATTTCCGTCTGCGGAGTTAATATGACGAGAAATATAAGGAATTTCTGCCCATACCACAAATCCGTACTCATCGCACAGGTCATAAAATCTTGAATCGTGCTGATAGTGAGCAAGACGCACGGCATTTGCTCCCAGTTCACGAATTAGCAAGGCGTCCTCCTCGTGATGAGTGGGAAGAAGTGCGTTTCCTACGCCTGCCCTGTCCTGATGACGTGACACTCCGTGGAGAGGATAAGGCTTTCCGTTTAAGAAAAATCCCTGCTCCGAATCAACGCTGAAGCTCCTTATTCCAAATCTTGTTTGCACCTCATCAATGATTTCACCGTCCGCCGATAGAAGCGATACCCTCGCAAGATAAAGATAGGGGTCAAGAGTCCCTTGCCACATATGCGGCGACTCTATTTCAAACATAAGTCTGTTTTTTGGAAGCTTTGCTTCATCCTTTGCTACGCATTCGCCATTTTTGCCCATAATACAAAAGGAAAGCTCCAGTCCGTCCTTGGCACCCGTCACGAAGACCTCAACGTCTATTTCTGCCCTATTTTCCGACATTATCCTCGGAGTGACCTTTATCCCATCCGAGCCGTAGCAGTCAAGCTCGAAGTGCGAAGTGTGAACACAAATAAGGCTTACGTCACGGTAAATTCCACCATAAAACGTGAAGTCGGCCATAGTGGGATACACCGCATCATCGTGTGAATTGTCTACCGTTACAGCTATGATGTTTTCAAGCCTTATATGCTCTGTTACGTCAGCTCTGAACGTTGAGTACCCTCCCCTGTGCTCTGCGACACAAATACCGTTGAAGAAGACCTCCGCTTTGGAATTTACCCCTTTAAATTCGAGGTAATATTTTCGGTTTTTCTTAACGCTTGATAAGTCAAGCTTTCGCATATAGAGGCACTTTCCTCTGTAATAATCATTTCCGCCGTCCGTACCGTCCTCGGCGTTCCACGTGTGCGGGAGTGTCACTTTTTGGGCATCTTCGGGGATTTGATTTGGAATTTTTCCATCGAAATCTTTTGTAAAATACCAGTCGTGGTTAATAAGATTTTTTTCTCTCATAGAGGGACTCCTTTCGCTTTTCTATATTATTTTTGTCATAAAAGCGAAGAAAAATACAAAAAGAAATCGGCTTCTCTTTTGAAAGGCCGATTTCCTTTTTATTACTTATTAAATTTATCAAACGCCCACTCGCAAAGTGCTTCCATCATAAGAGTGTGAGAAAGATATATTTGGTCGTTATCGAATATCGGATCTCGGTGATCACAAAGTCCTTGGTTGGACTCAAATGTAATACACGGTGCACCGCAGCAATGATGCATTGCCGAGACGAGGTTGAACGAAGCAGGGATTGCAGCATCCTCTTCTGCATTAGAGTCTAACCCCTCGCCGAGATTTTCAAATCCAACAAGTCCTACTGCTTCGTACTTGGAACGTATACGTTTTGCCATCTCTATCATCTCACGCTTTGCATTTCCTGATGCATATTTAAGCTTTGTAAAGAGAGGTCGGCAGTTGCTTCCACCGTGACAAAGCACACTGATGTCGGGAGCGTATTCTGTGCAGATATCAAGGACGTTTTGCGTTTCGTTTGAGTTATGTCCAAAGAAGTTGTCGTGCATCATATTTACGCCGTCATCGTTAAAATAACCGCCGAGATAATCTACGCTATCCTTAATAGGATGCACACGCTTACATCCCGGCCAGTTGCAAAGCTCACCGTTCTTCCACGTGCCTTGGTTGTAGTAGCGAAGATCATAGAAGGTATGACCGACGTAGTTGTCAAACGGAATATGGCTTCTTCCGTCGGGGTTGCACATAGGCATTAGAATAAGATGCACCCTTTCCGCTGCAGCCTTAAGGGCATCGTTGGGGTTGCCCGCAAGATCCACTCCTGTTTCAAGGAGGCTGATGAGGTTCATTATTGCAACAGTGCCCTCAAACTCGCCGCCGTGAATGCAGCCTGCAAAATAAACGGTTGGAATATAGTCTTCTCCACTCTTATCTGCATAAGCAGAGGGAGAGCGTGCACCAAGAGCACTCGAAAGATTTGCAGTCCTCTTCGGAAGATTGCTCTTGCCGTATTCTATCATATAGATAGGTCTGCCGCCTGCGGAGGGAAGAAGCTCCTTTACTGTTCCTTTTTTAATTTTCTTGATGTCCTCATTGATTACATCTAAGCTACTATGCCAATAAACGGGCAACGGTGCTTCTGCCATATTATTTTCACCTTTCTTGAATTTTATGTTTTAAAGATTTTTTATGATATCTTTATTTTAACATAAACACCGTTATTTTTCAATAGCTATTTTCAAAAAACAAGAAAAGCACTGAAGAAAAGTTCCTCAGTGCTTTTCGCAACGTATTTGCCTTTAAATATTTATGCTTGCTTTAAGCTTACTCTTCGGTCTTTGCTGCGGCAACAAGCTTTACAATAGCCATTTCCGCACCGTCTCCACGACGGGGACCCATTTTGTAAACCTGCGTGTAACCGCCGTTTACATTAGCATAGTTAGGAGCAATTGTAGTAAAGAGCTTCTTTGCAACGTCTTCCTTAGTAATATAAGCAAGTGCTGCACGGTAAGCTGCAAGGTCGCCCTTCTTTCCAAGGGTGATCATCTCATCAACCTTTGCAGAAACTTCCTGAGCTCTGGTATAGGTTGTTTCGATCTTGCCATTTTCAAGAAGAAGGGTAACCATTCCTCTGAGCATAGCCTTACGCTGAGCTGTGGTTCTACCAAGCTTTCTCATTTGTATGTTGTCCTCCTTAAATTATTCTTCGTCACGCTTGAGAGCAAGTCCGAGAGAGCTGAGCTTCTGAATAACTTCTTCAAGCGACTTGTGACCGAGGTTACGAACCTTAATCATATCTTCCTCTGTGCGATTTATCAGATCTTCGACCGTGTCTATGTTTGCACGCTTCAAGCAGTTGAAGCTACGTACAGACAGATCAAGTTCCTCAATGGTCATCTCCAGGACTTTTTCCTTCTTCACCTCAGGTCTGTCGACGAGAATTTCCTTATTCTTTGCGTCGTCTGACATATCGATGAAGAGCTTGAGGTGCTCGTTGAGAACCTTGGCGGCGAGTGAAACCGCTTCTTTGGCTTCTATGGTTCCGTTCGTAAGAACTTTCATTGTGAGTTTGTCAAAATCGGTGATATTTCCGACACGAGTGTTTTCTACGTTATATTCAACCTTGTAAACAGGAGTGAATATAGAATCGACGAAAATAAGTCCAATAGGTGCTCCGACGTTTGCCTCTGCGTTTGCAAGATAGTTCTGCTTGTTAACGTCCGAGGGAACGTAGCCTCTGCCCTGATCAAACGTGATTTCCATATAGAAACGAGCGTTCTCACTAACCGTGCAGATATGATGCTCGGGGTTGAGAATGGTAAGCTCTGCGTCGGGAGTAATGTCACCTGCTGTGACATTGCAAGGACCAACGACGTCGATTACGACGGTCTTAGGCTCCTCACATTCAAGCTTTACGACAATGCCCTTTACGTTCAAAACGATTTCGGGAACATCCTCCTTGACGCCGCTGCAAGCGGAAATCTCGTGGAGAACACCGTCAATCTTGACGCTGGTTGCCGCATAACCGGGAAGAGTGGAGAGAAGAACTCTGCGAAGAGAGTTTCCGAGTGTGATGCCGTAGCCTCTTACGAGGGGTTCTGCAACGAACACCGCCTCACTTCCGTCCTCGGAAATGTCGGTTGCCGTAATATTGAATTTCTCTATTGCGTTCATCATAATATAACTTCCTCCTATAAATAGTTTTTGTATTTTTTCTCATCTGAGAAAAGACGTGTAACTGATACTGTGCGAAGAATATGAAAGTATAAAACTCTCAATATTCTTACGCAAGGTATCGGAGGGATTACTTGGAATAGAGTTCGACGATGAGCTGCTCTTCAAACTCGAAGTCGATATCCTCTCTTGTGGGGAGGGCAACTACTCGAGTCTTTGCATTCTGTGCATCGTTTTCAAGCCACTTGGGCGTGATTGCGGAAGCCATAGACTCAATAAGAGCCTTAATTTTCGTGCTTTCCTTGCTTGTTTCCTTTACAGCAATTTCATCTCCTGCCTTAACGAGGATAGAGGGAATGGTTACCTTTTTGCCGTTAAGAGTGAAGTGTGCGTGAAGGACGAGCTGACGAGCTTCCTTTCTGGATGCTGCCATACCCATTCTGTATACTACGTTGTCAAGACGTCTTTCAAGGAGGCTGAGGAGGTTTGCACCTGTGATGCCTTCCATCTTTTCAGCCATTTCATAGTAGTGCTTGAACTGACCCTCAAGAACTCCGTAGTAACGTCTTGCCTTCTGCTTCTCACGAAGCTGCTTGCCGTATTCTCCGACCTTCTTACGAGCCGCACCGTGCTGACCGGGAGCGGTGCTTCTGTGATCAAAAGCACACTTGCCGTTGGTGCAACGCTCGCCCTTAAGATAGAGCTTGCAGCCTTCACGACGGCACTGCTTACAGTTAGGACCTGTATATCTTGCCATTTTAAAATACCTCCCTTTCTATTAAACGCGTCTGCGCTTGGGGGGACGACAACCGTTGTGAGGAATCGGTGTTACGTCCTTAATCATTGTGATTTCCAGACCTGCGGTTGCAAGAGCGCGGATTGCAGACTCACGACCTGCTCCGGGACCTCTTACGAGAACCTCAACGGTCTTCATACCCTGATCAACGGCGATCTTTGCAGCGTGCTCTGCTGCGGTCTGTGCTGCATAAGGAGTGGACTTTTTAGAGCCTTTGAAGCCCATTTCGCCCGATGTACCCCACGCTATTGCATTACCCTGAACGTCGGTGATGGTTACTATTGTGTTATTGAAAGTAGAACGGATGTGCGCTACGCCTTTTTCAACGTTCTTGCGCTCACGACGCTTTTTTACAACCTTTTTTGTAACTGCCATGTCGCTTTTCTCCTTACTTCTTCTTATTAGCTATGGTCTTTGCGGGACCTTTTCTTGTTCTTGCGTTTGTCTTGGTACGCTGACCTCTTACGGGCAGGTTCTTTCTGTGTCTGATACCGCGATAGCAGTTGATTTCTACCATATTCTTGATGTTAAGAGCAACCTCACGGCGAAGATCACCCTCGACGTGGTAGTTTGCTTCGATTTCATCACGAAGAGCTGCGATTTCATTTTCAGCGAGATCCTTTGCACGAGTGTCGGGATTGATTCCTGTCTTTTCGAGGATATCCTGTGCACTCTTGAGACCGATACCGTAAATGTATGTGAGCGCGATTTCAATGCGCTTGTTGTTGGGAATATCAACACCAGCTATACGAGCCATTTCGATATATACTCCTTTTTTAATTTAATGTCTTCAGAATTGCGATGCTTTTACCGCCGCTACAATCAGCCCTGACGCTGCTTGTGCTTGGGGTTTTCGCAGATTACCATAATTTTTCCGTGTCTTTTGATAATCTTGCACTTCTCACAAATTCTTTTGACGGAAGGCTTAACTTTCATTATTTAATACCTTTCCTTTCGAGAAATTATTTCTTTCTCCAGGTGATACGACCCTTTGAAATGTCATAAGGTGACACCTCGACGGTAACTGTATCTCCTACGAGAATTCTGATGAAATTCATACGAAGCTTTCCTGATATGGTCGCAGTTACAATGTGACCGTTAGGAAGCTTTACTTTAAAGACTGTGTTGGGAAGTACTTCGACAACAGTGCAATCTTCAAATTCAATCAAATCGTTCTTTGCCAAGAACAAATCCTCCCTTTTCTAACCGTGAATAGTTGTTTGTTAACCTATTTCGGTAAGCAAAATCGGATCCGAGTCGGTTATAGCAACGCTGTTCTCATAATGAGCGGAAAGCTTTCCGTCAGCTGTCACAACCGTCCAACGGTCTCCTCGTACTTTAACATCCTGCGTACCGGCATTTACCATGGGTTCGATGGCAATTGTCATTCCCGAATAAAGACGTGGACCTCTGCCCGGGGTTCCGAAATTCGGAACCTCTGGCTCCTCGTGCAGACTTGCACCAAGACCGTGACCTACGTATTTTCTTACGACTGAGAAGCCATTTGAAATGACGAAACTTTCCACCGCATGTCCGATGTCCCCGACACGACAGCCTGCTTTTGCAAACTTAATCGCCTCATAGAAGCTTTTTTCAGTGACCGAAATAAGCCTCAGAGCCTCGTCGCTTACCTTGCCGACAGGAAAAGTTCTTGCACTGTCGCCATTATAGCCGCGGAAGCAGGCTCCGACATCGACCTTTACGATATCTCCATCCTTGATGATTACTCTGTCGGACGGAATTCCGTGTATGACCTCTTCATTGATTGATATACAAGCACTCCCGGGGAAGCCGTCATATCCGAGAAAAGAGGGTCTTGCTCCGCATTTTTCAATAAAAGTGCGGATTTTTGTGTCTACCTCTTTCGTTGAGATGCCAGGTCGTATTGCCTCCTTGGCAACAAGAAGTGCCTCTGCGGTAATACGCCCCGCTTGTCTCATTAGGAGAAGCTGCTCAGAATTTTTGATGATTATCATTTTATTCCAAGTGCCTCTAAAGTACGTTTCGAAGTTTCCTCAAGTGCCTCTGCTCCGATTACTATGGTGAGGTTACCCTTTTTGCCGTAGTAGTCCTTAAGAGGCTCTGTGGTTGAGTGATAAACTTCAAGGCGTGAGAGTACAACCTCAGGTGCATCATCGGAACGCATAATAAGCTTTTTTCCGCATTTGTCACAATTTACACCGTCATTTGAGGGGTTGTAAATCGTGTGATAGGTTGTACCGCACTCCTGACAAACACGTCTGCCCGACATACGCTCCAATATTTTTCCGTCGGAAACCTCTATGGATACGACCTTGTCGATTTTTACGTTCATCTTGTCAAGTGCTTCTGCCTGGGGGACCGTACGGGGGAATCCGTCAAGGATAAATCCGTCCTTGCAGTCCGATTTTTCAAGACGTTCCTTGACTATCCCGATAACAACGTCATCGGGAACAAGGGCGCCCTGATCAATAAATTTTTTGGCTTTAAGCCCCATTTCGGTACCGGTTTTAAGAGCATCACGGATGATTGCTCCGGTAGAGATTGTTGGAATACCAAGTCTTGCCGAAACAAGCTCCGCCTGAGTACCCTTGCCAGCACCAGGAGCGCCAAGAAAAATTATTTTCATATAATTTACCTCGAATGCGTCAACTTAATTAAGGAATCCCTTGTAGTTACGCATTGTAAGCTGTGCTTCCAGCTCTCTGAAGGTTTCGATCGCAACACCGACCATAATGAGAAGCGTCGTTCCACCAAAGGTGAATACGCTCGACAGCTGCTGAACCGTCGCTTCTATATACACGGTGTACTTTTCTACATCGGGAGCATAGGCACCGCCTACGAGCCAAGTGAGAAGGTGTTCAATCGCATGAGGACCGAGTATAACGGGAAGTACTGCGATTAAGCCAAGGAAGAGTGCTCCTACAAGAGTAACCTTGTTGAGAATCTTCTTGATATAAAGTGCAGTAGGTCTGCCCTGTCTGATACCGGGGACTGCACCACCCTGTCTTTGAAGGTTGTTTGCTACTTCCATAGGATCGAATGTGATCTGAGTGTAGAAGTATGCAAAAGCAATAATCAAAATGAACAGAAGCGTGGGATATACAAATCCGTCAGATGCGAAGACATTGTTTACCTTACCCCAGAAGGAATCCTCTTCAACCTGACAAAGGGCGAGGATGGTGGGGAGAAGGGAAACTATCGAGCTTGCGAATATGATAGGCATAACGCCTGTCATATTAAGCTTGATAGGCAAGTGAGAGGACTGTCCGCCGTACATCTTGCGCCCTACAACCTTTTTCGCATACTGAACAGGGATTCTTCTTTCAGATCCTGTTACGAGAATAACGAATACTATGAGTGCAACCATAAATGCGATGAAAGCAACGGCAAACACGGTAGAAACCGTAGGATATGCCCAAGCACTTTCAAGGCCTTCATTGTCGCCATAGCCGTAGGTATCGATTACAAGCTGAATGAGCTTGTATACGAACGGGGGAACGGATGCGATGATGTTGGCGAAAAGAATGAGGGAAATACCGTTTCCGATACCCTTCTCATTAATTCTCTCTGCGAGCCACATAATGAGTGCGGCGCCTGCACAGTAGCAAGCGATGATTACTATTGCGTAGAACCATCCCATAGTGCTGTGGGTTGCAGTGATGGAGAGCTGTCCGCTAGCCTTAAGAAGGTAATAATAACCGATTGCAGTAACAACTGCAAGGATCATTGTTACAACTCTAGTAATAAAATTCATCTTCTTCTTGTCGTTCTTTGCAATTTCGCCGAGCTTCGGGAAAACGATAGCAAGAAGCTGAATTATAATTGAGGCGTTAATATAAGGTGATACACCAAGAGCAAACAATGTTGCCGCACCAAGGGCGCCACCCGAAAGGGTGTTCATGTATGCAAGAATTGTGTCACCAAAGGTGTGGGAGAAAGTGTTTGCATCTACAAAAGGAACGGGGATTACTGTGCCTAAACGATAAAGCAGAAGTATGAAAAGGGTGAAGAGGATTTTGCCTCTTATCTCTTTAGTTCTCCAAGCGTTCTTAAGTGTCTGAAACATTATACCACCTCTGTCTTTCCACCTACTGCTTCAATCTTCTCTTTAGCAGTCTGGGAGAAGACGGCGGCTTTTACAGTGAGTTTCTTTGTGAGTTCGCCCTCACCAAGCACCTTAACGCCATCAAATGCGGCGTTAATAACACCCATTGCAAGAAGTGCATTGCTGTCTACAACATCTCCGTCATTAAACTTGTTCAAAGATTGTACGTTGACTACAGCATATTTAGTTCCAAAGCGAGCATTGTTAAATCCTCTCTTCGGGAGCTTTCTGTAAAGCGGAAGCTGTCCGCCCTCAAATCCGGGTCTTACACCGCCGCCGGAGCGAGCGTTCTGACCCTTGTGGCCCTTTCCTGCCGTTTTTCCGTTGCCGGAACCTGCGCCTCTTCCCTTACGGAAGTTTGCCTTTACGGAGCCTTCCTGGGGAGAAAGTTCGTGGAGCTTCATTTTTTGTCCTCCTTTCAATTCCGATTAAACGGTCTCAACCTTAACAAGGTGAGAAATAACTTTTATTTTGCCCTGCAATACTGCATCATTGTTCTGAACGGTGAAATCACCGGGTCTTTCAAGACCAAGGGTCTTTGCCGTTGCGATCTGATTTTTCTTGCAAGCGATAAGGCTCTTTACGAGAGTAACTTTAACCTGTTCCATTATTCGTTACCTCCTTTATGCCTTAACATTTTCCGCATCGATACCACGAAGAGCAGCAACCTCTTCGACGGTTCTGAGTGCCTTAAGACCTGCGAATGTAGCCTTAACTACGTTCGTGGGGTTGTTGGAGCGAAGGCACTTAGCACGGATATTCTTTACACCTGCGAGTGCGAGAATGGTACGAACGGTGCCACCTGCGATGATACCGGTACCGGGAGCTGCGGGCTTAAGGAGAACCTTGCCTGCACCGTACTCGCCGATGATTTCGTGGGGGATTGTAGAACCGTTAAGTGAAACCTTAATGAGGTTCTTCTTTGCGTCCTCGACTCCCTTGCGGATTGCATCGGGAACCTCTGCCGCCTTACCGAGGCCGAAGCCTACGTGACCATTTCCGTCGCCTACTACCATGATAGCTGCAAAACGAGCGATACGTCCGCCCTTTACGGTCTTGGATACACGGTTTAAAACTACGAGCTGCTCTTGGAGATCAAGCTCAGCTGCATTGATATTCTTTGCCATGTTAAACTCCTTATAGAATGTTTCTTTGTGAAACAGTGTACAAACCGGATTAGAACTTCAAGCCGCCTTCTCTGGCGCCCTCTGCTAACTCCGATACACGTCCGTGATAAATGTAGCCACCGCGGTCGAATACTACTGCGGAAATGCCTTTTTCAAGTGCTCTCTCTGCGAGAGTTGCGCCAACCTTGCGAGCAGCCTCCTTGTTGGAGCCAATGCCCTCAAAGCCCTTTTCATAGGTGTTTGCGCTTGCGAGCGTTACGCCGTTGACATCATCGATGATCTGTGCAGAGATGTGAGCGTTAGAACGGTAAACTGCGAGACGGGGTCTCTCAGGAGTACCGGAAATCTTGCCGCGAACTCTTGTATGTCTTTTGAGACGCTGTGCATTTTTGTCGATTCTCTTAACCATATCAGTCTGCTCCTTTCATTACTTACCGGTTTTTCCGGCCTTGCGGCGAATTCTTTCACCGGAGTACTTAATACCCTTGCCAAGGTACGGCTCGGGAGGTCTCTTGGATCTGATAACGGCTGCCATCTGACCAACTGCCTGCTTATCGATGCCCTTTACAAGAATTGTGGTCTGATCAGGGCATGCGAATGTAACGCCGTCCTTCTCCTCGAATACAACGGGGTGAGAGTAACCAAGACCGAGAACGATCTTGCCGCTCTGCTTCTCTACTCTGTAACCTACTCCGACGATCTCAAGCTTCTTCTCAAAGCCATCCTTTACGCCGACAACCATATTGTTAAGGAGAGTTCTGGACAGACCGTGCAGAGCACGGTTTTCTTTTTCATCGTTGGGACGGGTAACCAAAATGGTGTCACCCTCCTGAGTGATGGTGATGTTTTCGTTGAAGGTTCTGGTAAGCTCACCGAGAGGACCCTTCACCGTTACTACGTTGCCTGCGGCAACAGTTACTGTTACGCCTGCGGGAACCGCAATAGGCTGTCTTCCTATTCTTGACATATCTTCACTCCTCCTTAATTACCAAACGAAGGCGAGGATTTCGCCGCCTACGTTAGCCTGTCTGGCTTTCTTGTCGGTCATAACACCCTTGGAGGTGGAGACGATAGCGATTCCGAGACCGTTCATAACCTTAGGCATATCCTCACAGTTGGAGTAGATACGCAGACCGGGCTTGGATACTCTTCTAAGACCCTGAATAACCTTCTGCTTGCCGGGTGCATACTTGAGAGTTACTCTGATGATACCCTGCTTGCCGTCTTCAACGATCTGGAAATTCTTAATATAGCCCTCTTCGAGAAGAATCTCGGCGATGGACTTCTTGAGATTAGATGCAGGAACGTCAACAGTCTCGTGCTTCGCATCGTTTGCGTTTCTGATTCTGGTGAGCATATCTGCAATTACGTCTGAAATTTGCATTTGTTTATCCTCCTATATGCAAGCATTTCTTGTTCTTGCTGCCGCACGAAATATCGGCGGCGGCTTACCGGCGGTTAAAACGAGGTGTACCGTTTAAAATATTAACGGCCATTCCTCAGTTTTCCTGCCAATAGTTTAGAAGAAATTTAATTTTGGAAATTAAATTACCACGATGCCTTTCTTACACCCGGAATCTCGCCTCTGTATGCGAGCTCACGGAAGCAGATACGGCAAATTCCGTACTTACGAAGATAAGCGTGGGGTCTGCCACAGAGCTTACATCTGTTATAAGCACGAGTAGAGAACTTAGGCTCTCTCTGCTGCTTGAGTACCATAGACTTCTTAGCCATGTCTTATCCTCCTTAATTTTCAGCGAAGGGAGCGCCCATAAGAGCGAGCATCTCTTTCGCCTCAGCGTCGGTGTTTGCTGTGGTTACGAACACGATGTCCATACCACGGATCTTGTCAACCTTGTCGTACTCGATTTCGGGGAAGATGAGCTGCTCCTTAAGACCGAGAGCATAGTTTCCTCTGCCGTCGAAGCCGTTGGGGTTGATACCCTTGAAGTCACGGACACGGGGAAGAGCGAAGCTGAAGAGCTTATCCATAAACTCATACATCTTCTCGCCACGAAGAGTTACCTTAACACCGATCTTCATACCCTCACGGAGCTTGAAGTTTGCAACAGACTTGTGTGCATAGGTGGGAACTGCCTTCTGACCGGAGATGAGAGTGATCTCGTCGATAACGCTGTCGATGACCTTAGAGTTTTCTCTTGCATCGCCGCAACCAACGTTGATTACGATCTTGTTGAACTTGGGAATCTGCATTACGGACTTGTATCCGAATTTGTTCATGAGTGCGGGAGCAACTTCATTTGTGTACTTTTCAGAAAATCTGGACATTATTACTACCCCCTCATTATATTTCCGCACCGCACTTAGTGCAGACACGAACCTTGGTTTTTCTGTCGCCCTCGGTCTTATAAACAACCTTGGTACGAACACCCTTGTCACACTTGGGGCATACGAGCTGAACCTTGCACGCATAGATTGCGCCCTCGGTCTTGATGATCTGGGAGTTTTCTCCCTGTCTTCTTGCCTTTGTGTGCTTGGAGACAATATTTGCACCTGCAACAATTACCTTGCCCTCTTCGGGAGCAGCTGCAATAACCTTTCCGCGAGTACCCTTGGAGTCACCGGAGATAACTACAACGGTATCGTCTTTTTTAATATGAAGCTTTTCCATTTCATTATCCTCCTTGTGAATTAAAGTACTTCGGGTGCAAGAGACATAATCTTGGTGAACTCGTGCTCACGAAGCTCTCTTGCGACAGGGCCAAAGATACGAGTACCTCTGGGGGTCTTGTCTTCCTTAATAATAACTGCGGCATTCTCGTCAAACTTGATGTACGAGCCGTCCGCACGGCGAATCTCCTTGACAGTTCTTACTACAACTGCCTTTCCAACGTCGCCCTTCTTAACAACGCCGCCGGGAGCCGCCTTCTTGACAGCGCAAACAACGATATCTCCGATGCTTGCATAGCGACGTCCTGAACCACCGAGAACTCTGATGCACATAAGCTCTTTTGCACCGGTGTTGTCAGCGACCTTCATTAACGATTGCTGTTGAATCACTGTTTTTTCCTCCTTTTTCGGCAAGCTTTTGACCTGCGTACTGGTTTAGTGATGTTCAAAAATTATTTTGCCTTCTCGACAATCTCGATGAGGCGCCATCTCTTCGTCTTGGAGAGAGGTCTGGTCTCCATTACGGAAACCCTGTCACCGATACCGCATACGTTGTTCTCATCGTGAACGTGAATCTTAACTGTTCTCTTAATAATTTTGCCGTACTTGGGGTGACGTACGTTGTCCTCGATTGCAACGACGCAGGTCTTGTCCATCTTGTCGCTTACAACCTTACCAACTCTTACTTTTCTCTGTTCGCGAGCTTCAGTCATTTTCATTTCCTCCGTTACGCATTCTTCTCACGAAGAACCGTCATTACACGAGCGATGTCGTGCTTAACAGCCGTGATCTTATGAGGATTGTCAAGCTGCTTGATTTCAAGCTGGAAACGAAGATTGAAAAGCTCTTCTTTGAGTTCAGCGAGCTTCTCGTTCAACTCATCGGGTGTCATCGTTCTAAGTTCTGCTGCTTTCATATCGCTTAGGCCTCCTCGGTGTTTTCTACGTCAGCCTTCTTAACAAACTTACACTTAATAGGAAGCTTGTTGGAAGCAAGACGCATTGCTTCTTTTGCCTGTTCCTCGGTAACACCGTCCATCTCGAACATTACACGACCCGGCTTAACAACTGCTACCCAGTATTCGGGTGAGCCCTTACCGGAACCCATTCGAGTCTCAGCAGGCTTTTCAGTGATGGGCTTGTCGGGGAAGATTTTGATCCAAACCTTACCGCCACGCTTTACGTATCTGGTCATTGCGATACGGGCTGCCTCGATCTGGTTGGAGGTGATCCAAGCAGGCTCAAGAGCAACGAGACCGAACGATCCGTTGGAAACTGTATTACCACGAAGGGCTTTTCCTTTAAGTCTGCCGCGATGCACACGTCTAAACTTAACTCTCTTAGGCATCAACATTACTTATTGCCCTCCTCTGTGTTCTTTCTGAAGTTACGACGGCCGCCGTCTCTTCCGTTCTGGGGACGTCTGTTGCCATTGTCGTTTCTTCTGGGGCGTCTTTCGTGTCTTTCTCTCTGTGTGGCTGCAGCATTCTCGGAGAATACCTCACCCTTATAGATCCAAACCTTAACGCCTATCTTACCGTAAGTGGTATTTGCCTCCCAGAAACCGTAGTCAATATCTGCTCTGAGTGTCTGGAGGGGAATAGTACCCTCATGGTAATGCTCTGTACGAGCAATCTCCGCACCGCCAAGACGGCCGGAGCAAGCAACCTTGATACCCTTAACGCCAAGTCTCATCGTCTTGCCGATCTGGAACTTCATTGCACGGCGGAAGGAAACTCTCTTCTCAAGCTGAGCTGCGATTGCCTCAGCAGCGAGCTGTGCATTTACGTCGGGGTTCTTGATTTCGATTACGTTTACTACTACGGGGCAGCCTGTCATAGCCTCGAGCTCTGCTCTGAGCTTTTCGATTTCAGCACCGTGGAATCCGATGACAACACCGGGCTTCGCACACTGAATGAAAACTCTTACACGTGCTGTGTCGCGCTCGATTTCTATTTTGGGAACGCCGGCTCCCTGAAGCTTATTCTTTACATACTCTCTGATCTTTGCGTCGGAAACGATGTTGTCGCCGAACTTCTTGTCGGAAACGAACCATCTGGAATCCCAGTTCTTGATTACGCCGACTCTAAGACCGTGGGGATTAACCTTCTGTCCCATTTCAGCCTACCTCCTTTTCCTTTACTACAAGTGTAACATGGCTGGTTCTCTTCAGAATCTGGAATGCTCTGCCCTGTGCTCTGGGCTGTACCCTCTTGAGTGTGGGTCCGGGGCATACGAAGCATTCGGAAACATAGAGGTTAGCAGCGTCCATGTTGAAGTTGTGTTCTGCATTTGCTACCGCGCTCTTAAGAAGCTTGATAAGATGCTCGCTTGCAATCTTGTTGGTGTTCTTAAGAATAGCCATTGCCATATCGGCATCCTTGCCTCTGATAAGATCAAGAACGATCTGAACCTTGCGCGGAGAAATTCTCACATATTTAAGATGTGCTTTTGCTTCCATTGTTGGAATTGCCTCCTCTCGCTTATAGCGACTGTTCTTTATTTGTTGTTCGATGTTTTAGAACCCGAGTGTCCTTTGAAGGTACGGGTAAGAGCGAATTCGCCGAGCTTGCGGCCAACCATATCCTCGGTGATATATACCGGAACGTGCTTTCTGCCGTCGTGGACAGCAATGGTGTGTCCTACAAATTCAGGGAATATAGTAGAAGAACGGGACCAAGTCTTGAGCACCTTCTTCTCATTCTTTTCATTCATTGCAACTACGCGATCAAAAAGCTTCTTTTCTACGTAGGGTGCTTTCTTTAAGCTTCTGCTCATTGTCTGTTATTCTCCTTCTTCAATTACTTAGCGTTTCTACGCTTAATAATGAATTTGTTGGTTCTCGCCTTCTTGTTTCTGGTCTTGTAACCGAGAGCAGGCTTGCCCCAAGGAGTTACAGGTCCGGGTCTGCCTACAGGAGACTTACCCTCACCACCTCCGTGCGGGTGATCGCAGGGGTTCATAACAGAACCGCGAACGGTGGGACGGATGCCAAGGTGACGGGTCTTACCTGCCTTGCCGAGCTTTACAGTCTCGTGCTCAAGGTTGCCAACCTGGCCGATAGTCGCCTTACACTCAAGACGAACGATACGAACCTCACCGGAGGGGAGTCTAACCTGTGCCGTACCGTTCTCCTTCGCCATAAGCTGTGCGAAAGCACCTGCGGAACGAACAAGCTGTGCACCCTTGCCGGGATAAAGCTCGATATTGTGAATGATAGTACCTACGGGAATAGAAGCGATGGGAAGAACGTTGCCGGGCTTTATGTCAGCGTTTACACCAGAGGATACGACATCGCCGTCAGTAATACCTACGGGAGCAACGATGTAGCTCTTCTTGCCCGCTTCGTTCTCAAGGAGTGCGATGTATGCGGTTCTGTTGGGGTCGTACTCAACACCGATAACCTTTGCAGTCTCCTCAGCACTTCTCTTGAAGTCGATGATTCTGTACTTCTGCTTGTTTCCGCCGCCGTGGTGACGAACGGTGATCTTGCCGTAGCTGTTTCTGCCTGCGGTCTTCTTCTTCTTTGCAAGGAGGCTCTTCTCAGGAGAGAACTTTGTAACCTCTGCGAAGGAAGGACTCATCATATTTCTACGCGACGGAGTTGTCGGCTTAAATTTAACTGTTGCCATTTTGCTTTACCTCCTGTCTTAGTTCATGCTCTCGAAGAAGGCGATGGGAGCAGAATCCTCAGAAAGTGTGACGATTGCCTTTTTCCAAGCGGATGTGTATCCCTTGTGTACGCCTTGCCTCTTGGGCTTTCTCTTCATATTAATAGTATTGACCTTTACGACCTTTGTCTTCTTGAACATGGTCTCTACCGCAGTTGCGATTTCAGCCTTAGTTGCATCCTTAGCAACCTCGAAGCTGTAACGCTTGGAAGCGATGCCGTCCATACTCTTTTCGGTAATAAGAGGTCTTACAATGATATCTGCATAAGATTTCATCTTGCATATACCTCCTCGATTTTCGCAACTGCCTCCTTAGCTACGATGAAAGTATCGCAGTTGAGGATGTCGTATACGTTGATTGTGTTCCACTGAGTGGTCTTTACGCCCTCGATGTTTGCACAGCTCTTTATTACACAGCTGTCAACATTGGGGAGAACGATAAGGGTCTTCTTTGCAGCGCCTACTGCAGAGAGCATAGCGACCATATTCTTGGTCTTGTACTCAGAAGCAGCAATGGTGTCGATAACGATCATCTCGCCACTTGCCACCTTAGAAGAGAGAGCGCTGAACATTGCGGTTCTCTTTATCGCCTTGTTAAGAGAAACCTTATAGCTGCGGGGCTTGGGACCAAGCGCTACGCCACCGTGTGTCCACTGAGGAGCACGGGTGCTTCCCTGTCTTGCGTGACCTGTACCCTTCTGCTTCCAGGGCTTTCTTCCACCGCCGGAAACTTCAGTACGGGTGAGGGTAGACTGAGTACCCTGCCTCTGGTTCAAGAGGTAAGCTCTTACTGCGGTGTGGAGGACTGCTGCGTTAACTTCTGCACCGAAAACCTTGTCGGACAGTGCAAGCTCGCCAACTTCCTTGCCCGCCATATCTACAACTTTAATATTAGGCATTGTGTGTTCCTCCTTCCGTTATGCTTTAACCGAATCACGAATGAATACGATGCCGCCCTTTGCGCCGGGAACTGCACCCTTCACTGCGATGAGATTCTTTTCTGCGTCAATCTTTACAGCAACGAGGTTAAGAATGGTAACCTGCTCATTTCCGTACTGTCCAGCCATCTTCTTGTTCTTATAAACACGAGATGGCGTGGAGTTTGCACCCATAGATCCGCACTGACGGTGTACAGGACCTGTGCCGTGAGTCATTCTGAGAATGTGGTGACCCCATCTCTTTACGCAGCCCGAGTATCCGCGGCCCTTGGTAATACCTGTGATGTCGACCTTGTCGCCCTCGGCGAAGGTATCGACGGTTACTACCGAACCTACGTTAAGTGTGCTGCAATCCTCAAATCTGAATTCCTTGAGGTGTCTTTTTGGGGTGATGCCCGCCTTCTCGAAGTGACCGAGGCGTGCCTTGGTTACGTTCTTCTTGGAAACATCCTCGAATGCGAGCTGAATCGCTTCGTAGCCGTCGTTTTCGACGGTCTTCTTCTGTGCTACTGCGCAAGGACCTGCTTCAATCAGGGTTACGGGTATCACGTTGCCCTTGGGGTCGAAGATCTGAGTCATACCCAGCTTCTTGCCAATAATGCCTTTTTTCATTTGTTTTTCCTCCTTATAGGTTATTGGTTGACAGCCCTGAATTTTCGCAAAAGCGATTGCCGCCAACTTGACCACGAGGCCGTGGTGTGTCAGGGGATTGAAGCCCCTATTCTTTCATAACTCCCTTGTCGGAATTATGCCTTGATCTCAATTTCAACTCCTGCGGGAAGCTCGATGCTCATAAGAGCCTCAACAGTCTTCTGTGCAGGGTCGATGATGTCGATCAGTCTCTTGTGCGTGCGCATTTCAAACTGCTCACGGCTGTCCTTATACTTGTGAACCGCTCTGAGGATCGTAACGATCTCCTTGTCGGTAGGAAGGGGAATAGGACCGCTAACCTTGCTTCCGTTTCTCTTTGCAACCTCTACAACCTTCTGTGCTGCGGCGTCGATGATCGTAGAATCATAGCTCTTGAGTCTCACTCTGATTTTTCCCTGTGCCATTTTGTTGTCCTCCTTGTTACGTATTGCTCTCTTACCGTTTTAAGAAGGGCGACGTAGTTTTACACCGTGCCGAGCGTATCAAATCCGCTCCATTAAAATCAGTTCACAAATCCCACCGCAGAGGACAAGCGAACCGAAAATAAAACACAGCTGCCGAAATCGGCACTACTCTTGTTTCGCCCGGTTAAATATCGGACATACTCCACGGAAATTCCCTGCCTCGAGGGCAGCCACCTCCCGCTTCAACGCATATCAAGCTCTTATATTATAAACTAAAAGTCATAAAAAATCAAGTACTTTTCAAAAAAAATCTAAAAAAATTTTCGGAAAAATTTATAAAATTATAAGCAAAAACTTGTGCAGCTTGCACAAAAAATATTTTTTTAAAAAATTATGCACTCAAAATAGTCTTTTTTTCTTTAAACCTCCGTTTTGTTTACATATTATTCACATTTTTGTTGTACAATAAGGTATAACGTGCCTCGCACGCACGTGTTTACATAATTGAAGGAAACAGGAAAAACAAGATGAAAATCAGGGAAAAACGCCTCGCTATATACCTCTTGGCTCTTATGGCACTGACCCTCAGTGCAGCGGTGCTACGTACGCTTGCCGTGCTCCGAGACTTCAATCGGTCAAGCGGATTTTTCGATAAAAAGGGGCTTATTAACGCCGCAAGCGTGGCTTTAGCATTAGCTTTTGTTTTAATCATAGCTTATATAATATTCGGCAAGCAAAGAAGCTCGCTTGTTGCAAATTCGCACAACCCACTTACGTATATTCCCTCGGGGTTTGTTGCACTTTCGTTCATTTTTGTTGCCCGAGAGGTGCTTTCGGGAGGAGAAATCTTTGATTCTCAATCCACCGTCGGACACCGACTGATCGTAATATTTATTGCAGTCTTTGCGATGCTTTCCGTTGCATATTTTTTTCTCAATTCATATCTTGGAAGCAGATACAGCAGAAAACGCAGTATGTTTGCACTCGCCCCCATTATATGCTTGCTTTTGTATGCTATTTATCTTTATACCGACACTACCCTGCCAATGAATTCACCAAACAAAATTGTGGATGAATTTGCCTATGCTGCTGCCGCTCTGTTCTTTTGTGCGGAGGCAAGAATATCTCTTGGCAGAGAGAAATGGCGCGTATACGTGCCTCTCGGTATGGTAAGTATGCTTCTTACCGCTTATTCCTCATTACCTGCAACAGTAGTATATTTTCTAACTCTTATAAGAAGCGGCGAGGCAACCTTGATTTCAAGAGGTATAGGCGAGATTGCACTTACTCTTGCACTTTTCATATACGTTACCGCAAGGGTCAGCCTGGTCGTATTTTTGAAAGAGGACAAGCAGGGCGTTATTGCTGTTATAGTTGCGGAACGTAATAATAAAACCGAACAAGCGACAGAGCTTCCTGACGGTACTGAGGATGAAAACCAAATCAGTTTTGACGACATCATAGAAGAGGTCCCCCAAGAGAACACCGAAAGCGAGATTTGCGATGCAGAAAATACTGGTAATTGACGGCAACAGCATAATCAACCGTGCATTTTACGGCATAAGACCGCTAACCACAAAAAGCGGCAAGCACACAAACGCAATTTACGGAATGATAAATATCATTTCAAAGCAGCTCCACGCCGTAAAGCCGGATTACGCCGCCGTAGCATTCGACCTTAAAATTCCAACCTTCCGTCACAAAATGTATGACGGATACAAAGAGGGGCGTCACCCTACCCCGCCCGAGCTTCTTTCACAATTCGAGGATGCTAAGGAGTGCCTTAGGCTTATGGGGCTTCACGTAATGGAGCTTCCGGGCTACGAGGCGGACGATATACAGGGAACAGTGGCTCGCCTTGCACACACAGCAAAAAGCGAAACGCAAAGCTACATTCTTACAGGCGACAGAGACCTTTTGCAGCTGATAGATGATAAGACTACCGTTTTACTCGCAACGAACAGTGACACGCTTGTAATGAAGCGTGAACAGTTTAAGGAAAAATACGGTATTGAGCCGGAAAGCTTCATCGATATGAAAGCACTTATGGGTGACTCGTCAGACAATATCCCCGGCGTCATCGGAATAGGCGAGAAGACGGCAGGTGCGCTCGTTGCCCGCTTTGGAAGCCTTGAGAGCATATATGAGAATATCGAAGACGCATCAATAAAGGCGGGCGTCAGAGAAAAGCTAAAGAGAGACAAGGACCAAGCCTTTCTCTCGAAAAAGCTTGTAACAATAGACACAAACGCTCCCATAAATGCGGTGCTTGACGACCTTAAATATAACGGCCTTGACAAGACGGGGCTTTACAAAAAGTTTTTGGAGCTTGAATTAAATTCATTCATCAGCAAGTTTGCACTGACAGAAGATTCTGAAAAAGAAGCCGACACACCAGCCCCCACTGTCAAGCCCGAGACTTTTTTGCAAATAGGAAACGAAGAGCTTGCGAAAATCAAGGCAAAGCGACTTGCCGTATGGGAAAAGGATTCCTTCATTTATTTAAATGCAGACACAAAAAGCTTTAAGATCTCGTCTAAATGCATTCAAGACAAGGGCTTCTTTGCAGGGCGTGAGCTTGTCTGCTATGACGGAAAAGCACTTTGGCACACCCTTGACAGCTACGGCTTCGACCTTAGCGGCACAGTATTTCTTGACGTGATGCTGTATGCATACGTATTAAACCCGGGCGGAAAAGAACCTATGCTTTCTTCCCTTTTTGCAATGTTTTCCGTACCCGCACCGACAGACGGCACCCCCTGCCCCGAGCTTCTTTTCAGGCTTGAAGAGAAGCTTTTCGAGCAAATAAAGCAGGACGGGCTTGAAAAGGTTTTGTTCGAGCTTGAAATTCCACTTGTGAGCGTGCTTGCAAAAATAGAGAAAAGAGGGTTTAAAATAAACCCGGACGGTATAGCGGAATTCGGTGAGGCATTAGAGGAGCTGGCAGGAGACCTTGCAGAAAGGATTTATATGCAAGCAGGCAAGGAATTCAATATCAACTCACCAAAGCAGCTCGGCGAAATTCTCTACACGGATATGGGGCTTTCGCACGGAAAGAAGAATAAAAGCGGATATTCCACCGACGCGCAGACCTTGGAGGAGCTTCGTTCACAGTCACCCATAATCGATGACATACTCGAATATAGACAGGTTACAAAATTAAGAAGCACCTACACGACCGTCCTCATCGAGGCCTCTGACGGCGAAAACAGAATTCACACCGATTTCAAGCAGGCTCTCACCGCAACGGGAAGACTTTCGAGTGCAGAGCCGAATTTGCAAAATATACCCATTAAAACACGCCTTGGCAGAGAGCTACGACGTTTCTTTATCGCAAAGGACGGCTACACTCTCGTCGATGCCGACTACTCTCAAATCGAGCTTAGGCTTCTTGCACATATTGCGGGCGACTACACAATGACCGAAGCATTCAAAAACGGAGACGATATACACAGGAAAACCGCATCAGCCGTCTTCGGAGTACCCGAGGAAATTGTCACAGAGGAAATGCGTAAGCGTGCAAAAGCGGTAAATTTTGGAATAATTTACGGCATAGGTGGCTTTTCACTCGCAAAAGACATAGGCACTACAACGGCAGAGGCCACACGCTATATAAAAAACTACCTTATGAATTATCCCTCGATAGACGTATATCTTGAAGAGGTGGTCAATGAGGCAAAGGAAAGAGGCTATACCTCCACTCCCTTTGGCAGAAGAAGATATATTCCCGAGCTAAATTCCCAAAACGGAAATCTGCGTGCCTTTGGCAAAAGAGTTGCAATGAACGCACCTATCCAAGGAGCTGCGGCGGACGTGATGAAGCTTGCGATGATAAACGTAGACAAGCGTCTCAAAAAAGAGGGGCTTGATGCAGGAATCGTTATGCAGGTTCACGACGAAATCGTCATAGAGGTTCGCCTCTCCGATAAAGAGAAATGCATCCAGCTTGTAAAGGAAGAAATGGAAAGTGCTGTGAGCCTTTCCGTTCCGCTCACCGTCGATGTGACCTGTGGTACTAATTGGCTTGAGCAAAATTAACTAAAAAGCACCCCGTGCTGCATAAAAATGTAGCGCGGGGTATTGTTTGTATATTATAGTTTACATTTTTCTGATTATAAGTTTTTCTACTCCAACCAGAGACGATGCTTTGTTCGAAGCGCTCATAGATTCCTCTGTGAGTGCGTTGTCAGCTGCAATCTTGGCAACAGAAGCCCCAAAGCGCTTTGCAACACCAAAAAGAGTGTCTTTGTCCTCCGGATAGTATACACTAATAACCGAATGAGGGTACCCGTGTGAAATTTCATCGGTAATTTCCGAAGAAACAAGACAAGACGTCTCGCCATCGCAGTTTAGTGTGACTCCCATATCAAGACCAAATGAAACGTAAAAATTTTCCTCGTCCACGTCAACCGTAGCATCGCTTACCAAAACGTTTGATTGAACCGAAGCCTGTGGCGGAATTTTAGACGTAAAGCCTACACTCTCAGAAAACGGAACAGTGAATTTCAGGGACGTATACATTGCCGCCCCGTCATCAGACGGTTCTCTTGCAACCCCACGGAACAGCACCTCTCCGTCTATTTTAACACAAGAGCCCTCAATCTTCATCTCCCTTACGGATCCTGTGGCGCTCATATAAACTATGTCGCTTGCTCGGGGAGCCTCTGTGCTCGCCTTGGGTATCTCTCTTTCTATCAGAGGTGTCACGTGCTTTGCATCTAATAATTCAGTGTAGCGTATTTCGCCATATTCATTTTTAGTTTCTGCCGAAGTACTGAAAGCATCGGCAACGAACTGCACTCTGTTGTTTTTTAAAACACTCACGTCAAAATCCAGTATTACGTCAGCACTTACACGCACGCCGTCCTCCGTGGGATTTTTAGGACATTCAAGCGAAGTCTCCGTTACCCTTACAGTCGCCACAGCATCATCAGATGCACCGTCCACCTCTACGGTCTCTTCAAACGGAATTCTTGCAGTCTTTAGTGTAAGGGTAGAATTTGCGTCCTCTATCAGTGCCATTACGTTTATCTCACCCGAAACGACGACACCGACCGATTTAAGGCTTGCGGATGAAATCTTGACGTCCGCTCTTTTTGCAACTACCTCTATGTCGTCAATGCTTGCTCCCGGGGCGCTAATAATCTCCTGTGCGTATTCTCTGTCCGCAAGCGTGCCCCTGAGTACTCGGCATACATTCACGCTCGAACGGCATATCTCGGAGCCTTTTTCAGCCTCAAAGGTGCTTCCCACAGCCTCGCAGTTAAGATTTGCGTCCTCTTCTGTCGAAAGACTGACCACACACCTCGCACTCATTTTTCTCGGTCCTGTTAAACGCACGCTTACGTTTTCAACCGTCGGGATAGCGAAAACGTCCGTAACGTCAGATCCAAGCTGTGTCCTCGCGGAATAATCAGAGGTAAAAGAGACGGAGGCAAGCTTGTTTTCAGCATCGAGATACAGTACGTCAAATACAACTATCCCCGTAAGCTCGGCTTCACCCTCACCCAAGAACTTGCCCGAGGGCATAGCACGTGACTCGGTATGAAGAATACGCTTTACGTCTCCTTTATAATCGGGAAGTATGTATTCAGCACCGGATTGGGCATAAACTTCCGTTCCTTTTTTAGTAATAAGCGTTTTTCTTTCACTTATAGTTTCCATATCAAATCTCCCTTTCAGAATTTTCTGTTTCAAGAATATGAATTACGCCCGTGTTTTATGCGCAAGGAGAGCAAATTTGATATTTACAACCAAATAAAATTATATTTTTGTAGATACCGTTACGGTATTTTTCTTTGTTTTATCATATTTATAAGGACTTCAAGGTCTGATTTGTCTTTTTCTCATTCTTTTTTCCACACCTCGCCACAGAAGCTGTAACAAAGGCGGTAGAACAAATTATAAATATTCCGAAATTTACTCTTTACAAATGAAGAAAAATGTGATAAAATATTTGAGAATGAAAGGCGGTGTACTAAAAGTGAGAATAGACAAATTTCTTTCCGAGTGCGCCATCGCCTCGAGAAAGGAAGCTGCACGGGCTGCAAAATCAGGGCTTGTGCTTGTTAACGGCGAGTGTGTCAAGGACCTCTCCCGCCATATAGACCCGCAAAGCCATACAGTCACGTTTTGCGGCAGGAATATAGAGTACAGACGCTTTACGTACGTTATGCTGAACAAGCCCGAGGGATACGTAAGTGCCACGGAGGACTCACGTCTGCCCGTTGTGACCGAGCTTCTCTCCGAGGAGCTTCAAAGGCTTGAGCTTTTTCCTGTTGGAAGACTCGACCGTGACACTGTCGGACTTATGATTTTAACAAACAACGGCAAGCTTGCACACGCAGTGCTTTCGCCAAAAAGGCACGTAGCAAAAAAATACCGCTTTCTTGCGGCAGAGCCGCTCCCTTTGAGTGCGGAGAGCTTGTTTGCCACGGGCGTGACGCTTAAAGACGGATATGAGTGTAAAAGTGCCTTGCTCGAGCTTGACCCCGACAGATGCGGCGGCTTCATAACGCTCACGGAGGGTAAATACCACCAAATCAAGCGTATGATTGCTTCGCTTTCCAACCGTGTTACGTTTCTTGAGCGTGTTTCATTCTCAAAAATTCCGCTCGACCCGTTGCTTGGGCGAGGAGAGTGGCGTCTGCTCACCGAGGAGGAAATCAAAATACTCGAGGCTGGCGGCAACTGAACTTAAAAAATCAAAAGGCAAAATATAAGAGGAGAAATCAATGGACATTTTAAAGACCCTGGAAGAAGAATTTAGTCTCGGAGAGGAGCAGCTCACCAAAACTATTGAGCTGATAGACGAGGGTAACACGATACCCTTCATTTCGAGATACCGTAAGGAGGTTACAGGCGGACTTGACGATGCAACGCTCCGCTCGCTTGTTGACAGACTTCAATATCTGCGCAACTTTGAGGAACGCAGAGAGCAAATCTCGAACCTCATCAACGGACAGGGTAAGCTGACACCCGAGATCACCTTTGCGCTTAATAATGCAAAAACGCTCGTAGAGCTTGAAGATATATATCTTCCCTACAAGCCGAAGCGTACGACAAGAGCATCTATCGCAAGAGTAAAGGGTCTTGAACCGCTTGCACAGTACATTCTCGAGCAACGAGACGAGTACGACCCCACAATCGAGGCTTATGCGGAGCAGTTCATTTCCACCGAGGAGGGCAAGGAGGTCCCCGACGCAGCAGCCGCACTTCAGGGTGCGTCCGACATAATTGCCGAGGACATCGCACAGAACGCCGAAATCAGAAAGATGATGCGTGAGTTTACCGTTGAGCACGGCTCGCTTACCACAAAGGGCACGACCGAGGAAACGTCCGTATACGAAAATTATTATGATTTTTCCGAGCCTATCACAAAGCTCAAGGGACACAGAGTCCTCGCAATCAACAGAGGCGAAAAGGAGGATTTCCTCAAGGTTTCCGTCACTCTTTCCGAGGACGAGGGTATTGCTCAAATCGTGTCAAGAGTCATCACAAATATGAACTCTCCCGCCGTTCCTTACCTTATGGCAACCATTTCCGACAGTTATGAAAGACTCCTCTTCCCCGCAACGGAGCGTGAAATCAGAACCTCACTCTTCGACGAGGCGGCAGAGGGTGCTCTCAAGGTCTTTTCCGAAAACCTCCGCAACCTGCTTCTTGCATCCCCCATCAAGGGCAAAACCGTGCTTGGTTACGACCCGGGTTACGCCCACGGCTGTAAGCTTGCCGTTGTAGACAAGACGGGAAAGGTGCTTGACACCGCCGTAATTTATCCCACCAAGCCAAGAGAGGACATCGAGCGTTCGACCAAAATCGTCCTCGACCTCATCACACGTCACAGGGTAGACATCGTTTCGATAGGAAACGGCACCGCCTCCCGTGAATCGGAAAAGTTTATTGCAGACGTGCTTCGCAACCCCAAGTGTCCCACAGGCGTTAAGTACACTATAGTCTCCGAGTCGGGTGCGTCGGTTTATTCCGCATCCGAGCTTGCAAAGGAGGAGTTCCCCGACTTTGACGTTATGCAAAGAAGTGCGATTTCCATTGCAAGACGTCTTCAGGACCCGCTCGCAGAGCTTGTAAAAATCGAGCCTAAGGCAATAGGCGTAGGTCAGTACCAGCACGATATGAAGCAAGCAAGGCTCACCGAGGCACTCGGCGGAGTTGTCGAGGACTGCGTAAACGGCGTCGGCGTAGACGTAAACACCGCTTCTTATGCTCTTCTCTCTTACGTTTCGGGCATCAATATGACAGCCGCAAAGAACATCGTAAAGTATAGAGAAGAAAACGGCGAATTCAAGTCAAGAAAGCAGCTCTTAAAGGTTCCGAAAATCGGAGCAAAGGCGTTCACCCAGTGTGCGGGCTTCCTCCGCATTCCCGGTGGCAAGGAGATTTTTGACTCTACGGGCGTGCATCCCGAGTCCTATGCAATAGCCGAGGATTTGCTCAAACGCTTCGACTTTACCACCGACGACGTAAAGAACAACAACCTCAAAGCCTTGAGAGAAAAGGCAAATGCATACGGCGTAGCAAAGCTTGCATCGGAGCTTGGCTGCGGCGAGCCTACGCTCAACGACATAATTGACGAGCTTGAAAAGCCCGGTCGTGACATTCGTGACGACGCACCCGCTCCTATTCTCTCAACCGACGTGCTTGAAATGAGCGACCTGAAGCCCGATATGCTTCTTACAGGAACGGTAAGAAACGTAACCGACTTCGGATGCTTCGTTGATATAGGTGTTCATCAGGACGGTCTTCTGCACATCTCCGAGATGTCCGACCGCCACATCAAGCACCCCTCCGACCTCTTTGCAACAGGCGACATCATAGAGGTCAGAATAAAAGAGGTTGACATTGAAAGAAAGCGTATCTCCCTGACCAAGAGAACCCCCGGTGCTCCGAAGCGTGCCGAAAGAAAGCTCATCGAACTTGCAGATATTGAAATCGGTGCAATCTACACCGGCACTGTACGCAACATCACCGACTTTGGCTGCTTTGTTGACATCGGTGCAAAGCAGGACGGACTTCTCCACGTTTCCGAAATGGCTGACACCCGTGTTGCATCTCCCTCCGACATTTTTGCAACAGGCGACACCGTTGAGGTAAGAATCAAGGACGTTGACGTGGGGAGAAAGCGTATTTCCCTCTCCCGCAAGGGACTTAACTAAAACCAAGATTGAATTAGGTGCTTTTCCCCTTACACCAGGTGAGAAAAGCAGCTTTTTATTGAAATTTTTTATTGAAAAAAGAGTGAGATTTATGTTGCAAAAGCCGCATTTGAGCAGTTTTTGTCAAAATCTATTGACATTTGCACTCCGCAGTGTTAAAATTATACAAAAAGCAATATATTTTAATAAATTATTTGTTTTCATTTTAATATTTTAATTGCCTTTTTCAATCCTGATAAATGGCATTTAAATATAGAGTATGCTCGGAAAATCCGAACGGGCATATTCAAAAATAAAAAAGGAGGAAATTTCAGACGTTTTTCCCTCTCGGGCTTCGCACCCAGAAAAAGTACGGTAAAAACTCAACTTGAGAAAAACAGAAAGGAAACTAACACAATGAAAAAAAGAAGACTCGCCATTATAGCATTTATGCTTTGTGCTTGCCTTTGCATCGGAGCAGGTTATGCAGCACTTTCCGACAACCTCTTCATAAAGGGTGAAGCAACCCTTTCCACCACCGGCTCGCAGAACATCTTTGATGATGACATCTACTTTACCGGTGCAACCGTTACATCTACTGACGGCACCTCCGGCGTTACTGACTCCGCAGTCGTAGGCTCTACCGACAACGACTCCGTAACGTTCTACGTAAAGTCCCTTGCAGTTGCAGGTCAGAAGGTTGTTTACACCTTCACCATTCACAATGCAGGCACTTGCGGTTACGATGCTTCTGTTGCTCTTGACGCAGGTCAGCCCACCAACACCAACGCCGCTTTCTTCGACATCGAGTTTGGTACTCCCAACGGCACGACCGTTACAAAGGGGGGCGATCTTGAAGTAACCGTTACCGTTACTCTCAAGCAGAACCCCACAGACAACACTACCGCTGCCTTCACGGTAAACCTTACTGCAACCAGTATTGCAGCTAACCCCTAATTAC
>JAZOQA010000014.1:0-53189 GCA_045655765.1 Eubacteriales bacterium
CATGGCTACGATCCGACTTCGAGGAGGGTGGTGTTGTAACCAACGGAATGAGCAAGCACGCAAGATCCGGGGAAAATTCCAACAGTGCCGTAGTTTGCTCCGTTTTTAAGGAAGATTACGGTGCAACCCCCGAAAAGGCAATAGAATTCCAAAGAAAAATAGAACGTGCGGCATTTCTTGCCGGCGGCTCTGACTTTTCCGCCCCCATTATTACTGTGGGAGACTTCTTAAACGGAAAGATTTCACACGAGCCGTCAAGAATTGTTCCGACTTATATGAACGGCGAGCATATAAAGCTTGCCTCACCTGAAAAATATCTTCCCGAGTTTGCAGTCTCGGGTATCAAAAATGCTATTCTTGCCTTTGATTCAAAAATTCAAGGCTTTGCCGCCCCTGATGCAATTCTTACGGGAGCGGAAACAAGAACAAGTGCTCCTGTGCGGATTTTGAGGGATAAAACCTCGCTTGCCACTGTCGGACACGATAATTTTTATCCCGCAGGCGAAGGTGCAGGCTACGCAGGCGGTATTACAAGTGCTGCAATAGACGGAATACGTGTCTCGCTTGCACTTATGTCAAGATTTAAAAGACTCTGATTTTACGGTTGAAATCCAGACCGTTTTTGTGCAGCAAGTGGCTGCGAAGCACAGCAACTCACGTAAAAGGGGAGAAGTTGATTTTTATCTCTCTTTTTACTGTGAGTTGCCCTAAGGTTGATAATAAAATGGAAGGCGAAGCCAAGGCTTCGACTAATGGTATAAATAAAAATGAAAAACATAATTGAAACAAAGGAGAAAAAATGGATTATTAAATCCGTTACGGGTGACACGGAGGCAAATGCCGTTTCTGACATTGCGTCCTCACTCGGAATTTCCCCCATTATCGCCAAGCTTCTTTATAACAGAGGCTACTGCGATGCACAAGCTGCTAAAAATTTCATTTATATGGAAAGTGAAATGCTTTGTAACCCCTTTGATATGGCGGATATGGAAAAGGGAATTGCAAGAATCAAAAGAGCGATAGACACTCACGAAAAAATCACGGTTTACGGTGACTATGACGTTGACGGTGTAACGGCCGTTTGCACACTCTATCTATATCTCCGTGCACTCGGTGCAGACGTGGAATATTATATACCCAACAGAAACGGCGAGGGCTACGGAGTTTCCTGCTCGGCTATTGACACTATCAAGGCATCCGGCTCCACGCTGGTCATAACGGTAGATACGGGTATTACGGCAAACGCAGAGGTTGATTACGCAAACAGCATAGGTGTTGATTTTCTTATAACCGACCACCACGAATGCCACACGGAGCTTCCGCATTCTGTAGCGGCCATAAACCCTCACAGGCTTGACTGCTCCTATCCTTTTAAGGAGCTTGCGGGTGTAGGTGTTATTTTCAAGGTTATTTGTGCCTATGAGGAGCGTTATATCACCCCCGACAGAATAAAAGCTACGTCCAAAATTTTCAGGGACTATGCAGATCTTGTCGCCATTGGCACAATAGCGGACGTTATGCCTGTAAAGGACGAAAACAGAATTATAGTTAAATACGGTCTTGGAATGATAGAAAACAATCCAAGAGTCGGACTGAGTGCTCTTATTGAGGTCGCAACAAGAAAAAGCGATGCTTCTTTTGCTGATAAAAAGAAGAAGAAAACAAAGATTACGTCAGGCTTCATCGGCTATACGGTAGCTCCGAGAATTAATGCCGCAGGACGTATAAGAAGTGCTACTATTGCGGTGGAGCTCTTTTTGACACGTGATTATAACGAGGCGATTAAAATAGCAGAGACGCTTTGTGAGGCAAATAAAGAGCGTCAGAGCGAAGAAAATAAAATAATGCAAGAGGCATACAAAAAAATTGAGGAAATCGACCTCGAAAATACGTCAATTATAGTCCTTGATGCAGACGATTGGCATCACGGAGTTATAGGAATTGTTGCATCTCGTATTACTGAAAAGTACGGAAGACCCTCTATACTCGTCTCTTTTGAGGGCAATGAATCAGATGCACATATGCCGACCGACACAGGTAAAGGCTCGGG
The DNA here is from genome assembly GCA_045655765.1 of Eubacteriales bacterium. Lineage (GTDB taxonomy): Bacteria > Bacillota > Clostridia > Oscillospirales > CAG-272 > UBA1740. The sequence goes on from JAZOQA010000014.1 coordinate 2,051, forward strand.
TAGAAGCATTAAGGGGCTTAATCTCGTTGACGCACTCTTTTATTGCTCCGAGCATCTTATAAAGTTCGGAGGACACGAGCTTGCGGCAGGACTTTCGGTTTCACGTGGAGAGCTTCAAGCCTTTAAAACGAAAATCAATGAATACGCACTTGCCAATCTGACAGAGGAAAGTATGATTCCTACCCTTGAGGCAGACACGGAGATTGATTTTGAGGACATAACCCTGGCACTTGCAGACGGGCTCCGTATACTTGAGCCGTACGGCGTTGCAAATGCCGTCCCCACCTTTGTTCTTCGAGGTGTTACCGTCTCCGAAATAAGCGGTGTCAGCGGAGGAAAGCACACTCGCCTTTCCGTTACCAACGGGAGGTACTCAATCTCGGCAATGTTCTTTTCCGTTTCACCGGACACCCTCGGTATTTATCCCGGTGACGAGGTCGATATTCTTTTCAATCTTGACGTAAACGATTGGCTCGGAAGACGCTCTGTGCAGGTTATAGTCAGGGATATTAAATACTCGGGCTTGCAAAAGGAAGCCAAGGAAAACGAACGAAAAAGATTTGAGGAAATTCGTGCAGGCGGTCAAATATTTCCGTCCGAAAACGTAATCCCCACAAGAGAGGATTTTGCCTCCGTATATAAATTTCTTTTGAACTCTCAAAGAAGCGGTATTAACCGTATGACTCACCGTGATATAACCTCGAGGATAGGAAAGCTCGGCTTTGCTGATATAGGCTACATAAAGCTTAAAATAATCGTTATGGTATTCAAAGAGCTTAATTTGATTTCCATTGAAGAAATACAACCCGAGGTATACGACTTTCACATTCGCTTTGGAGCGGCAAAAACAGACCTTGAAAAGTCTACGCTGCTTCGTAAAATCCGTTCCCAGCTCCGTCCTAAAAGCTGATTTATAAAAGGGAAGAGCATTGGGATACTAAAAATAAAGGTTATTATGTTTAAAGAATGCAAGCCGTTATTTGACGTAATCGGCGAAAATGAGAAGAATTACGATCTTGAAAAGATAAAGCAGGCGTTTCTTTACGCCGCAAAGCTACACGAGGGGCAGTTTAGGCAAAGCGGTGAGCCGTACGTTAGTCACCCTGTTGCCGTTGCTGCCATAGTTGCAGGCCTTGGACTTGACACGGATTCGATTTGTGCGGCTCTGCTTCACGACACGGTGGAGGATTGTGCTGACAAGACGAATCTTGAGACGTTGTCGAAGATGTTCGGCTCTGAGGTTGCAATGCTTGTTGACGGTCTTACTAAAATAATCCAGGTTCAAATTGAGGACAAGGAAGAGGCTCATATAGAGAATATCAGAAAGATGCTCCTTGCTATGAACCGTGACATTCGAGTTATATTTATCAAGCTTTGTGACAGACTTCACAATATGCGAACCCTCTCGGCAAAAAAGGAAGACCGTCAGCGTGCCATAGCCCTTGAAACTATGTATATTTATGCTCCGCTTGCCCACAGACTCGGTATTCAGAAAATCAAGCAAGAGCTTGAAAATCTGAGTTTGTTTTATCTCGACCCCGTTGGATATGAGGAGGTTCACGATGCTATTGATAAAAAGTACGGTCAAAGCCGCACGTTTATCGAGGAGGCTAAGTGCATAATTGATGAAAAGCTTACGGAAAACAACATTACTTTCACTCTTGAGGGACGTGTAAAATCAGTTTACAGCTTGTACCGTAAGATGTATACGCAAGGAAAAGCGTTTGATGAAATATACGACTTTTACGCACTTCGTGTAATTGTTGAAACGGAGCTTGAATGCTATACGGCACTCGGTCTTGTGCACGAGCTTTTTAAATCTATTCCCGGAAGATTTAAGGATTATATATCAACTCCAAAGCCCAACCTTTACCGCTCGCTTCATACAACAGTCATAGGTCACAGCGGTATTCCCTTTGAGGTTCAAATAAGAACCCGTCTTATGCACGACGAGGCGGAATACGGTATTGCCGCACATTGGAAATATAAATCGGGCGAGCGTGCGGGTCAGGAGATAGACGAACGCTTACGCTGGATTGCAAAGCTGCTTGAATCGGACGAAAATACCCGTGACCCCGACGAGTTTATACATTCGTTTAAAACGGATATTTTCCACGACGAAACCTTCGTTTTTACACCCAAGGGCGACGTAATTTCACTTCCGCAAGGCTCAAGCGTCATTGATTTTGCTTACGCTATACACTCCGCTATCGGAAACAAAATGGTAGGTGCGAAAATCAACGGCGTAATTGTTCCGATTGACCGTGAGCCTAAAAACGGTGATATAATTGAAATAATCACCTCGGCAAGCTCCAAGGGACCGAGCCGTGATTGGCTAAAAATTGTAAAAACGGGCGAGGCTCGTACAAAAATACGTCAGTGGTTTAAAAAGGAAAAGCGAACCGAAAATATACAAATAGGAAGAAACGAGGTCGAAAAGGAGCTTCGTAAATACGGCAAAAGCTATACGAACGAGGAGCTTGATATTATAATTGCAAGCGTAGGCAAGCGTATAGGCATTAACAACGCCGACGACTTTTACAACACTCTTGGCTTCGGAGGAGTTTCGCTTCAACGCTTCTTAACTAAAATAAAGGAAGAAATCGACAAGCTCCCCTCTAACAAGGACGCACTTCCCGAAATTACAAAGGAAGACGAGCTTGCAAGCGTCAAGCTTAAAAACAATAAAAAAACGGTTACGGACGGCGTCGTAATAGACGGCGAAGCAGGATGTAGAGTCAAATTTGCAAGATGCTGTAACCCCTTGCCCGGAGACAAGATTCTTGGATTTGTAACAAGGGGCTTTGGCGTTTCCGTCCACAAAGCGGACTGTCCTAACGTCGTGCGTTCAAGAAACGAGGACAATCTCTCTCGTTGGGTGCGTGCGGAATGGGAGCGTGACGAAAGTGCGGGTCGTGATAGTGCAACCTACGAGGCAAGACTTCAAATCATCGCAGAGGACAAAATCGGCGTTCTTGTGGGAATTTCGGTTGCTCTTGCCGATATGAAGGTATCTATTTCACAAATCAATGCCCAATCAATGAAGGACGGGCAAACAATGATAAATCTTCAGGTCGGCTGCCGCAGCACGTCACACTATCAATCCATCGTTTCAAAGCTCAAATCGGTCAAGTACGTTATTTCCGTGACACGCGGATTTGGTATATAACGGAGGAATATTATGAGAGCTGTACTTCAAAGAGTGAAATGTGCTACGGTTTTCGCAGACGGACTTTTTTCGGGAAAAATAGGTCAGGGTCTCTATATTCTTCTCGGAGTTGAAAAAGGGGATACAAAGGAGGACGCAGCCGTCCTTGCTGAAAAGATTTCAAAGCTTCGGATTTTCTCCGACGTTGAGGGGAAAATGAATCTTTCCGTTCTTGATATTGATGGGGAAGCTATGGTTGTTTCCAACTTCACCCTCCTTGCCAACTATTCGCACGGAAACAGACCCGATTATTTCGGTGCGGCGACACCTAAGGAAGCAAACGCTCTTTACGAGTATTTTACAGAGCTTCTTTCATCTAAAATTAAAAAGCAGGTTCAAACAGGCAAATTCGGTGCCGATATGCAAACGGAAATGATAACTGACGGTCCTGTAACCATAGTTATGCATTCCGAGGTATTAAAAAAGAAAAACGGACGTTAAATCTTAAAGAAGGGTGTAAGATGGGATGATACTTCATATTGACGGAAATATAAACAGATATTACGTTCAGACTCTGTGTATGGTCTTTTTTCCGGGTGCTACCTTCGGTGTAAACGAACAGCCAAGACCCGACATTCCCGAGGTAACCGTCAGCACCTACATCGATAAGGAGGGAGCACAAACCGCATACGTCTCTATAAAGCTAAACGATAAGGAAACAGAAGCGGTTGCTTCCGTTTCAAATGACGAGCCTGTAACTATTGCAACACGAGAAAGCATAGCCGTCGGACGTGCACTCCTTGCTGCGGGAAAGGAAATGCTCGGCTACATTCCTCCGTGGGGGATTCTGACGGGTGTACGCCCCGCAAAGGTTGCCGCAGGCTTAATAAGCTCTATGGGCGGTGTTACAAAAAGCAAGCGTATTTTAAGAGATGAATTCTTTTTAAGCCCCGGCAAGGCGGCACTTGCTGTTTCGGTAGCACAAAACGTAATGAAGCTTACAAAGAAACTCTCGCCAAATGCCTGCTCACTTTACGTCTCTATTCCTTTTTGTCCTTCAAGATGTGCATATTGCAGCTTTGTTTCTTACACAACTCCAAGACTGCTTTCTATGATTGACGATTATATAGACGCACTTATTGACGACCTTGGCGAAACTTTCGGTATTATACGTGAGCTTGGCCTTGACCTCACTACAATTTATATAGGCGGAGGAACACCAACAACCCTTACGCCAAGTCAGCTTGAAAGACTCCTTTCTAAAATCAACAGCGACTGTGATATGGACAAGCTCACTGAATTTACACTTGAAGCAGGCAGACCCGACACTATAACCAAAGAGAAGCTTGAGGTCGCAAAGAAGTACGGAGTCACACGTATAAGTGTAAATCCTCAAACTCTTGATGATTGCATTTTGAAGGAAATCGGCAGAAAACATACGGCAGAAGACTTTTTTAAGGCTTTTGCAATCGCAAAGGAAAGCGGGATAAGAGATATAAACGTGGATCTTATTGCGGGTCTTCCGGGTGACGATTTTAAAAAATTTGCACATACGCTCGACAGGATTATAGAGCTTCAGCCATCGAATATTACAGTACATACGTTCTGTGTCAAAAAGGCATCAGACCTTTTGAAAAATGACACGGGAATATATTCTCTCTCGGGCGGAGACGCCGCAAAAAGCGTTTCGTATTCCCAGCTTCAAGCAAAGTTTTCGGGCTACAAGCCGTATTATATGTACAGACAGAAAAATACAGTGGGAAATCTTGAAAACGTCGGTTTTGCAAAAGAAGGGCACGAGGGAATGTATAATATATATATGATGGAAGAGATGCAGACCATTTTTGCTGTGGGTGCAGGCTCTGTTACAAAGCTCGTCGAGCTTGACAGACATAATGATTCCGAAACGAGAATAGAGCGTATTTTCCGCCCAAAATACCCTTATGAGTACTTGCGTGAATACCAAGAAAAAAAGCAAGGACTTTCTGACGGAAAGCCCGCAATGCGTGATAGAATAATGAAATTTTTTGTAAAATAACTTACTGCAAAATCGTATAAAAGCAAGGATTCGCTAATATATTTTAGTGAATCTTTCTTTTTTGTGAGGTAAGCGGTTTTGAAAATTAAGGAAAAGAGCAGAGAGCGGATACACAGAGCTTTTGACGGTGCGGCGGCTCTTGCAATTGCAACGGTAATGACAAAGGTGCTGGGGCTTTTATACAAGGTTCCTCTCTCCAGAATTCTCGGTGACGAGGGTATGGGGTATTTTAACAGTGCATATACCGTTTATACCTTTTTTTACATTTTGTGTTCCTCCGGGGTGCCAAAGGCCGTTACAATCGTCGTTTCGGGTGCAGGCAGTGAGAAGAGGGCGGTTGATGAGAGAAAAACGGTAAAATCCGCTCTGAAAGCATTTTTCGTAATAGGATTGTTATCTACTGTGATTTTTGTTTTTGGATCGGAAAAAATCTGTGAGTTAATAGGTAACAGAGATGCTGTTTATACTATGCTAGCCATTGCTCCGACGGTTTTGTTCGTCTCGGTGGCTGGCGTTGCAAAGGGGCATTTGAATGGAAATTCACGTCTTGTCCCTATTGCGGTATCACAAATCATCGAGGGGGCGGCAAAATTCTTTCTCGGGGTTCTTTTTGCAGTCCTTGGTGAAAAACGTGGAATGAGTCTTCCGTATTTATCTGCGTTTACAGTTCTTGGAATTACTCTCGGAAGTGCCGCAAGTGCTGTTTTCTTGCTTATTTGCTCTAAAAACACAGACACAAAGCGTAGCTTCAGCTTACAAAATCAAAATGGCACATCTGTCCTGAAAATTATAAAAATAGCCGCTCCCCTTACGGTAGGTGCGGCTGTTATGAGCCTTTCAAATATGATTGATCTTGGTATGATAATGACTCGCTTAAGGGTCTCCGGCTATTCTACCGCCGAAGCGAGTGCACTTTACGGAAATTATACTACCCTTGCTGTTCCTATGTTCAATCTCGTTACTGCGTTGGTCTCACCGTTTTTTATTGCGGCACTGCCTATTTTGACACGTACAAATACGCAGGGGGACAAACGAGGATTTACGTCGGAATTAAGAATAGCAATAAAGAAATCATTTTTTATTGCCGTCCCTGCCACCTTTGCTTTCACCTTCTACAGCGAGGAAATTTTAAGTTTGATTTTTACAAAAGAAGCGGCAGAGAAGGGGGCGCCGTTGCTCACTCTTTTAGCACCAACGCTTATTTTTCTCACGGGTCAAACTCTTGTAAATACTGCGCTTGAATCCAAAGGCTTTTATAAAGCACCTATAATTTCAATGCTTTTAGGGACTGTTCCTAAGGTTATACTGTCATATTTTTTGATTTCAAATCCTGCGGTGGGGATTTCCGGTGCTCCGATAGGTACGCTTGTTTGTTATGCGGTAGGCTTTGCTGTATCATCCCTTGTTCTTTTCAGATGCACGGATATTAGAATACCGTTTTTACGTGAACTGATTAAGCCTGCTGTTATAAGTGCCGTTTCTGTGTTGCTCACCCAAATCGTAAAAAAACTTGTAAACGTAAGACAAACGTATAGTGAGGGGGTATTTATAGCGGCTTTCTTCTGTATTTTTTACATTGGTTTGTATATAATTTCTCTGTTTTTTGCAAAAAAAATAAGGAATAATTTGGCAAAATATACAAAAACATCAACGGTAAATTATACAATAAGCCGAAATTTTTAATATAAAATAAAAAAATAAAAAAATTACTTGAAATTTATTAAATAAGTTGTTATAATTTATGTATAAACTTTTTGAAAGGAAGTTAAAAAGATGACCAAGACAGATCTCGTAAACGTAGTTGCCCAGGAGGCAGAAGTAAGTAAGAAGGTAGCGGAAGCTGTTGTAAACGCAACAATCGGTGCTATTACCGGCGCTCTCAAGGAGGGTGACAAGGTTCAGATCATCGGCTTTGGTACCTTTGAAGCAAAGACCGTTGCAGAAAGAGAAGGTCGCAACCCCAGAACCGGCGAAACCATTAAGATTGCTGCTTCTAAGAAGCCCGCTTTCACCGCTTCCAAGGCTCTTAAGGATCAGATAAACTGATTTGTTTAATGCGTCTTGATAAATATCTTAAGGTCTCAAGACTTATAAAACGGCGTACAGTAGCCAACGATGCCTGTGATAATGCACGTGTCAGCGTTAACGGGAAAGCCGCCAAAGCATCCTATGACGTAAAATTAGGTGACGAAATTACTGTTGCCTTCGGACAAAAGGCTGTCACCGTAAAAGTACTTGACATCAAAGAAACAACCAAAAAATCGGAAGCTGCGGGGATGTATGAGGTTATATCCGCATCCGATGCATAATTTAAAAAGCTAAGGCATATCTTTCTTTAAAGAAAGGTGTGCCTTCTTTTTATTATTTTAATTTGAAACGGAGTGTGTTATGGAAAGGGCTTTACAGAGCTGTGGAAAGGTTATACTTACAGACAGAAAGACGCTCACCCTTGATGGTGTAAGTCACGTTGGAAGCTTTGATGAGGAATACGTTGTCGTTTTTACGTCCCTCGGAGAGGTAAACATCGAAGGCGAGGGGCTTAAAATAGAAAATCTTTCAAAGGAGAGAGGAGAAATACTTATAAGCGGCAAAATTACGGCAATTTATTATCAAGACCGTACCAAGGGTAAAAAAAGAAGCCAAAAATGAAGTATTTTTCACTTTTAGAGGTGATTTCAGCCGTACCGCTTGCAATACTTCTCGGTCTTTTCGCTGCATTACTTAGGGTGCTTTTATTTGCTCTTGCTGCGGGAAGCCTCGGCTTTTTGGAAATTGGTACGTATTACAGGTGCAAAAGGGCAAAAATCAAATATAAATTTAAAACTAACCGACTCTCGGAGCTTGAAAAAACACGCCCGGGACTTATAATTACAGAGGTTGTTTCTTGTATTTTAAACGTTTTTCTTTCACTGCTATTTTGTATTTTTTTATACGTCGTATCCGATGGGCTTGTGCGAGTATACATATGCATTTTCTTCCTTTTAACGTACTATCTTTTTTACGTTTGGTTGAGAGTACCGCTCTCGAGCATCATTGGAGTTCCGACAGAGCTTTTTTGGCGTCCGATTTTCTTTATTGCTTACCTTATGATTATGGCAGCTAAAGGAGTAAAAGGGGTAAAGAAAAAAAGAGAAGTAAAAAAGAAAAGTAAAATACAGAAAGAAAACCATAATTTTCTTCATAAATCTGCGTGTAAGTGAGTATATATTTCTTGACAAAGTTACCTAATAATGATAAAATAAATATAGAAGATGGTTTTTCAGCAAGTACGTTGAATTTCGACATACAAGATATGTTAAAATAAGGGTATAATCACAAAAAGGGAGGATTTCAAAATGAGCATCGATAATCACGCAAGCTTTTATTTTCACCAAGGTACTAATTTTGAGTCCTACAAGTATCTCGGCTGCACTAAGTACGACGGCGGATATGCTTTCAGAGTATGGGCACCGAATGCAGACGGCGTTGCTTTGATTTCCGATTTTACAGGCTGGGATACCCCGGTGCCTCTTTTGAAAAATTCCGACGACGGTGTTTTTGAGCTTTATTACCAAACAGATAAATGTCTTGAGAAGCAGGCGTACAAATTCCGTATTTATTCAAAAAACCGCATTTTTGACAAAGGTGATCCTTACGCTCGTTTTTCAAGAGGAAAGGATGACGGAGCATCGCTCGTCTTCACCTCCGATACGTACTGCTGGCACGATGCGGCTTGGCTTAAGTCAAGAAAAAAGATTCTCGGTGGAAGACGGCATAATTATCTCGGCGTTCCCATCAACATATACGAGATGCATCTCGGCAGCTTTATGCGTAGGGAAGATAATTCTTATATGTCGTACCGAGAGCTTGCGGAAATCTTGCCGAAGTATCTTAAATATATGGGATATACTCACGTCGAATTTCTTCCTGTTATGGAGCATCCATTCGACGGCTCTTGGGGGTATCAGGTTTGTGCTTTTTTTGCTCCCACCTCTCGATACGGTGACCCTGATGATTTTCGCTTCCTTATAGATTCGCTTCACAGAGCGGGAATAGGTGTTATTCTCGACTGGGTCCCCGCTCATTTTCCAAAGGATGCTTGGGGACTCTACGAATTTGACGGAACACGGCTTTATGAATATCAAGGGGAAGACCGTATGGAATCTCCGTCGTGGGGTACTCGCTTCTTTGATTTAGGCAGAGAAGAGGTACAGAGCTTTCTTATATCAAATGCTCTTTATTATTTTAAGGAGTTCCACGTGGATGGATTGAGAGTCGATGCCGTGGCGTCAATGATTTATCTTGACTACGACCGTGCTCCCGGAGAATGGATACCAAACAGTAAGGGCACGAACGAGAATATAGAGGGAACAGCCTTTATAAAAAAGCTCAACTGTGAGATTTTCAGCCGTTTTCCCGACGTTTTAATGATAGCGGAGGAGTCGGCGGCATTCGGAGGCATAACCCGTCCCGTACACGAGGGCGGTCTTGGCTTTAATCTCAAATGGAATATGGGATTTGCTAACGATATCTACGATTATCTTGCGCTCGATCCTGTATTTCGTAAATATCATCACAAGGCACTTAATTTCCCTATTATGTATGCCTTTTCGGAGAATTACTGCCTCCCGATTTCCCACGACGAGGTTGTACACGGCAAAAAATCATTTGTAGACAAAATGTTTGGCTCGTATGAGGACAAGTTCTCATCTGCACGTGCGGCACTTTTGATGATTATGACATATCCCGGAAAGAAGCTCTTGTTTATGGGAACTGAATTCGCACAATTCCGTGAATGGGACTATGAAAGCTCGCTTGAATGGTTTATGCTTGATTATCCTATGCACAGAGCATTCAGAGAGTACGTAAGAGCATTGTCTCACTTTTATCTTTCAAGAGAAGAGCTTTGGTGTTACGATTTTGACGGGCGAGGCTTTGAGTGGATTTACGCAGATGAATCCGAAAAGAATACTGTTGTATATAGGAGATTCTCAAATAAAGGCTCGCTTATAGTTGCAGTCAACTTTTCGGGAGCTGAGCAAACTGTTTCTATACCGCTTTCAAAAGGAAAGAGCGAGCTTGAAACGGTATTCGAAAGCACAGACGGTGCTGTAAAAGCTACCAATACCAGAAGCATCGGATCCGATATATATAGCGACATCACTGTACAAGCTTTTTCTGCCGCAGTTTTTTGTGAAAAAAGCTCGGTAAATAAATACAAATTCAAGGAGAACGGTTATGTATTGTAAAAAGGAATGCATCGCAATGCTGTTAGCAGGAGGACAAGGCTCCAGACTCTATGACCTCACAAAGCAAACCGCAAAGCCCGCCGTAACGTTTGGAGGAAAGTATAAAATTATAGACTTCCCACTCTCAAACTGCATAAACTCGGGGATTGATACCGTGGGAGTTCTTACACAGTATCAGCCGCTTGCGTTAAACGAATATATAGGAAATGGTGCTCCTTGGGATCTTGACCGTCAGCGCGGAGGACTCTCGGTGCTTCCGCCTTATAAAGGATATAAAAATTCCGATTGGTATAAGGGAACGGCGAATGCTATTTATCAAAACATCACGTTCATAAAGCAATTCAGTCCCGAATACGTTCTTATACTTTCAGGCGACCATATTTACCGTATGGATTATTCTAAAATGCTTGAGCAACATAAAGCAACCGGTGCAGCTTGCACGTTGGCAACTATAACCGTACCTATTGAGGAAGCAAGCAGATTCGGTATTTGCAATACGAATAAGGATAATTCGATATACGAATTTGAAGAAAAGCCAAAGGTGCCTAAAAACAATCAGGCTTCTATGGGAATATACATTTTCACCACTAAAACACTCCTTGAGTATCTTGAAATTGACGAGGCTGACGAGACGAGCGAAAACGATTTTGGCAAGAACGTATTACCAAATCTTCTTCGCAACGGTGAAAAGATTTATGCTTATAATTTCACAGGCTATTGGAAGGACGTTGGAACGATTTCTTCACTTTGGGAGTCCAATATGGACTTAATAGGTGATGAACCGAAGCTCAATATATCTGACAGAAATTTCAGAATATTCTCAAGAAATATGGCACGTGCACCTCAATTCCTCGGTGAAAATGCCGTTATTTCCAATTCCTTGATTTCCGAGGGCTGTAAAATTTACGGCAAGGTCGAAAACTCTGTGCTCTCTGGCGGTGTCATTATCGAGGAGGGGGCTGTTGTTTGCGACTCGGTAATTATGGAGGACGTAACTGTGAAAAAGGGTGCTTGTGTCTACTCCTCAATCGTGGACTCTGACAGCATCGTTCAATCGGGTGTCACGGTTGGAACCGAGGGTGCTGACAAAAATAATATCACGGTAATCGCAAAGGGAAGTCTCGTTGCGGAAAACATCACCGCAGTACAATAAGGAGGAATAAATATTATGGCAAACAGTGCAGCAGGAATCATCTTTTCAAGCCTTAACGACAATACGCTTTCCCGCCTTACAGGCGACAGAACAGTAGCGGCAATCCCGTTTGCGTGCAGATACAGACTCGTTGATTTTTGTCTTTCAAATTTTGTCAATGCCGATATTTCAAATATAAATATCGTTGCAAACTATAATTATCGCTCCTTGATTGACCATATAGGAAGCGGTAAGGACTGGGACCTTGCGAGAAGAGAAAACAGCGTAAACGTTATTTCTCCGTTCAGCACAGCAGCCTCCGCATCGGCAAAAATGTTCTCTACTCATATGGAGGCGTTGGTTGCTATGAAGGACTATATATATGAGATGAAAGAGGATTACGTGGTTCTTATGGACTCCGACATTGTCCTAAACATCAATATATCCGACGTAATTTCCCAGCACGAAAAAACGGGTGCTGACGTAACAATAGTTACTACCAAGGCACCGAAGGACTTTTCATCTAAGCACCCTAAAATGATGCTCTCGTCCATTGCGGGAAAGATTACGGACGTTACGCTCTGTTCAAGCTATAATGAAAAGAATCCGGAGCTTTCGCTTTACATCTTTGTTATGGCAACAAATTATTTGAAAAAGCTTATTGAAGAGTCCGAGGGATATAATTTAAACAGCCTTACCTCGCTTCTTTTGAAGAACTGCAAGAAATCAAACTACCGTACCTATAATTATAAGGGCTATGTAGCTCCTGTTTCGAGTTTTCTTGACTATTACAGACATTCTATGGATCTGTTGCGTGACACCAAGGCACGTGAATCGCTTCTGTGCAAAGTTGAAGCTCCTATATTTACAAGAGTTCACAACTCCGCCCCCACAACCTACAAAGCTTCTGCTAAAATTCAAAACTCAATGCTTGCAGATGAATGTAATATTGAAGGAACGGTCATAAACTCAGTGCTTTTCAGAGGCGTAACGGTTGCAAAGGGGGCAGTTGTTAAAAATTCTATACTGTTCCACGGCACGTACGTTGGAAAGAACGCCTCTCTCAACTGTATAGTTACAGACAAGGACGTGCACGTAAGCGACGGTGTTACGCTCTCGGGTAATGACAATATGCCATTCTACGTACAAAAGTTCAGAAAGGTTTAAAATCTTTATCCGAGTAAGGAAAACGGAGGAAAAAATGAAAATACTTTATGTCACAAGTGAGGCAAACCCCTTTGCCGCAAGCGGAGGTCTTGGAGATGTGCTTGGCGCACTCCCCGCCGCAATTTCAAGCGAGGGGGCAGAGGTATCGGTGATTATGCCTCTTTACTCAACGATGAAGCCGATATACAAAGAGAGCCTTATAAAGGTCGCTGACATCAGCTTCCACCTCTCTTGGAGAAATACTGGAGCTAGCATATATAAAACAGAAAAGAGCGGCTTGACCTATTTCTTTGTTGAAAATCATTATTATTTCGACAGATCAAGGCTTTACGGCGAATATGACGACGGTGAGCGTTTTGCGTTCTTTTCTATGGCAGTCTTGGAATTTATCAAGCAAACTGCAAACATTCCCGATATAATTCACGCAAACGATTGGCAGACTGCACTTACTGTTGTTTATCTTAAAACTCTTTATTCAAAAGATAAGCTTCTGTCGGACATTAAGACGGTTTATACCGTTCATAATATTGAGTATCAAGGCAAATATGACCCTTATATACTCGGCGACGTCTTCTCGCTTGACCAGAGCTATTATCCCACGCTTGAATTTAACGGCTGTATAAATCTTATGAAGGGAGCTATTGTCTCTTCCGACTACGTAACGACGGTAAGCCCCAATTACGCATACGAGTTAAGGCACGAATTCTTTGCGTTCGGTCTGTCCCGTATAATAGAAAGTGTGTCGGATAAAATGTGCGGTGTAATAAACGGCATTGACTACTCGTATTTTTCTCCCGTGTCCGACGAGGATATTTTTAAGACCTATACCTTAAGGTCGAGAAAGAGTGGAAAGGCGGCGAATAAGGCCGCCTTGCAAAAGGCTCTTGCTTTACCCGAAAAGCCGGATGTGCCTATGATTGCAATGATTACAAGGCTTGCGGCAGGCAAGGGAATTGACCTCGTTCTTGCCGTGATTGACGAATTACTCCTTGAGGATGTTCAATTTGTAATTCTCGGCACGGGTGAATCCAAATACGAGGAAGCGTTCTTAGCACTTGAGAGGAAAAATCCCGAAAAGATGCGTGCACTTATAAAATTTGACCGTGCGCTTTCCAAGAAAATCTATGCGTCTGCCGACATTTTTCTTATGCCCTCAAAGAGTGAGCCGTGCGGTCTTGCTCAAATGATTGCCTGCTCATACGGAACTATACCTGTTGTTCGTTCCGTTGGCGGTCTTTACGACTCAATCAAGCCCTATGGCGAGGAAAATTCAAACGGCTTCCGCTTCGATAATTACAACGCTCACGATATGCTTTTTGCTATAAAGAAAGCAACAGCCCTCTATTCAGATAAAAATGAGTGGGCTGCTCTGACAGGTAGAGCAATGTCGTCAGACTTTACCTGGAAGCGTTCTGCCGAGAAATATCTCGAGATTTATGAAAAATTACTGAATTGGTAGGAAAATAATTAAAATGTACAGCAAAGCAAACTCAAACCCTAAAACCGGTGAAAAGGAACAAATTACAAAGCAAGATTTACGTGAAAGAATAGAATCAAAGCTCATAACAAAGGGAGTCACCGACCCTAAAAGTGCAGGCGATGAGGTGATATATCAGGCCACTGTTCAAGCTTTAAAGGACATTATGCTCGAATATCGCAACGATTTTAAAAAGCGTATAAAGACAAAAGACACGAAGAAGGTGTTCTATTTATGTATGGAATTCCTCGTCGGAAGAGCACTGAAAAACGATGCGGTTAATCTTGGAATTTACGATGAGCTGTGTTCGGTTCTCTCTGACTTTGGAACGAGCTTTGAAAAGGTTTATGCGTGTGAGGTTGACCCCGGACTTGGTAACGGAGGTCTTGGCAGACTTGCAGCTTGCTTTATGGATTCGCTCACAGCCCTGGATTATGCAGCAACGGGATATTCCTTACTCTATGAAAACGGTCTGTTTAAGCAAAAGATTGTTGACGGCGAGCAGATTGAACTTGCCGACGAATGGCTTACAAAGGGCGGCGTATGGCTTGTTCCTCATCCCGAAAGAAGCTTTAACGTCCGTCTTGGAGGTAAGATAGAGGAGAAGTGGGAAAACAATCGCCTCACCATTCAAAATTACGACTACGATGAGGTAAAGGCGATACCGTACGATTTGATGATACCGGGAACTGTAACCAATGCGGTGAACAAAATCACGCTTTGGCGAGCAAGACGTCCTTACAGCTCCGTTACCCCCTATACTACCCAAAGCTCATACGTACAAAGCCTTAATCAGACGGATTATACCGAGCAAATTACAAAGCAGCTGTATCCGCCGGACAATCACGATGAGGGCAAGCTCTTACGCTTGACACAGCAATATTTCCTTGTTTCGGCATCGCTTCAAAATATAATCAGCGACTATTTTGCCGAGCACGGTTCACTTCTGGGCTTTGAGGACAAGGTTGCGATTCATATAAACGATACGCACCCCGCACTCTGTATACCAGAGCTTATGCGTATTCTTATGGACGTATATTCTTATTCGTGGGACGATGCTTGGAGCATTGTTGTGAAGACGGTTACGTACACCAACCATACAGTTTTGCCCGAGGCACTTGAATGCTGGAGAGTTGACCTGTTTTCAATGAAGCTGCCGAGAATATTTATGATAGTTTCGGAAATTAACAGACGCTTTACCACAGATCTTTGGAATCTTTATCCCGGAGATTGGGACAGAATTTCGAGAATGGCAATTATCGCATACAATCAAGTAAGAATGGCGAATCTTTCCGTTGTTGGCTCGAATAAGGTCAACGGCGTTTCCAAGCTTCATAGCGATATCTTGAAGAAAACCGTTTTTCACGATTTTTATAAAATGACGCCTTGGAAATTCACCAACGTTACAAACGGCGTTGTGCATCGCAGGTGGCTGAATACGGCAAATCCGAGGCTTTCGGCTTTGCTTGACGAGCTTATAGGAAACGGCTTCAGAGAGGACGCATCGGAACTTATTAAGCTTAAGGATTTTGCCGATGATAAGGACGTTCTTTCTAAAATTTCCGATATCAAGCACTTTAATAAGGAGACGTTTTCGTACTACGTGTATTCAAGGATGGGAAAGAGGATAGATTCCGAATCCGTCTTCGACGTGCAAATAAAGCGTATGCACGAATACAAGCGTCAGCTGCTTAATATTCTTAAAATTATTTCACTTTATAACGAAATTACCGAAAATCCGAATGCCGACATTCCTCCTCAGACGTTTATATTCGGCTGTAAAGCGGCTCCAGGCTATGCAATGGCAAAGAAGCTGATTAAACTCATTTGGTTCCTCTCCGAGGAGCTTGAAAGAAATCCGCTTACACGTGACCGACTCAAGGTTGTCTTTATGGAGGAATATAACGTATCCTTAGCAGAGGTACTTATTCCCTCAGCAGACATATCCGAGCAAATCTCGCTTGCAGGCAAGGAAGCCAGCGGAACAGGCTGTATGAAGCTGATGATGAACGGTGCTGTGACAGTCGGAACACTCGACGGTGCAAACGTTGAAATTTTCGATGCCGTAGGCAAAGACAACATTTATATTTTCGGTCTTAACACGCACGAGGTGGATGAGCTTTGGCGTAACGGATACGTTTCGAGAAATTATTACCTCGGCTCTGAAAAGCTACGTCGGGTTGTAGACAGGCTTTATAGTCCTATCGGCGGCGAGGATTTCTCTCACATTGCAGAATATCTTGTTAACGGGGCTTATTCTGTGGCAGATCCCTTTATGTGCCTTGCAGACTTTGATTCTTACACCAATGTTTACAAATGTGCGATCAAGGACTATTCCGACAAGGAGAAGTGGGCGAGAATGTCTCTTATGAACACTGCCACCTCGGGTATTTTCGCATCTGACAACAGTATCAGACATTACGCAGAGGAGATTTGGCAAACAAAGCCTGTAAATAAGAAATAAGATAACTTTCAAAAGAGGATAAATTGGAAAGACTTCATATCTCCCCGACAGAAATCTTGAAGGGGCAAAAAGGAAAAATCATTTATATACACAAGGACGGACGGAACTGTTCGCCCGCCTTTGTGTATTCCGAGCGAGTGAAAATTGAATTTACCGTTCCTCGCACACTGGGTGCCGTTTCCTTAACCGTTTTGTTTTTACGTGGTAATGACGGGAGCGAATACGGACGCTTTGACGCCCCTCTTTTTGACACCAAGGGAGATTTTGACGTCTTTAAGCTTTCTTTTGATTTGCGTATGCTTCCACGAGGTCTTTACTTCTGTAAATTGTTGTTTAGTACGCTCCAAGGCACACTTGGAGCAAAAAACGTAAGTGGGGAGCTTGAATTTTCGTTTTCGTGTGATATAAGCTTTCAGCTCTCTGTTTCGGATTTTAAGAGTGAGACCTTAAGCACATATCTTGGCGGTACAATTTATCATATTTTTGTTGATAGATTTTCTAAGGACGACAATTTAAAGCCGAAAAAAGGAGCGATTATTCCGGACGATTGGACGGTTGTTCCCGAGTATCCCGAATATCCGGGTGCATTTTTGAAGAACAACACCTTTTACGGCGGAACGCTCTATTCTGCTGCGAAACGTCTCGATTATATCCGTTCTCTCGGTGTAAATCTTGTTTATTTAAGTCCCGTTTTCGAGTCCCCCTCAAATCATAAATATGACACTGCCGATTATATGAGGGTCGATTCAATGTTCGGCGGCGACGATGCACTTGAATTTTTTATTTTGGAAGCGAAAAAGAGGGGAATAGGTGTGATTCTTGACGGTGTATTCAATCACACAGGTGCGGATAGCGTTTATTTTAACCGCTACGGTACTTACCCCACCGTCGGTGCCTTTCAGTCAAAGGACTCTCCGTATTACAATTGGTATAATTTCAAAAATCACCCCAACGATTATGAAGCTTGGTGGGGAATTGAAATTTTACCGAGAATAAATACGGGGAATGAGAGCTTTGAGAAATTTATTCTTGAAAGCGTTATTAAAAAATATCGCAAAATGGGTATATGTGGATTACGGCTTGACGTTGTCGACGAGCTTTCGGATAGCTTCATTTCAAAAATAAAAGCTGCCATAAATGATGGCGGTGAGGGACTTCTTTACGGAGAGGTATGGGAGGACGCATCCAACAAAATTGCTTACGACAAGCGAAAAAGCTACTATCTCGGCGACGAGCTGGACGGTGTTATGAATTATCCCTTACGTGCGGGAATTATTGACTATATAACAACCTTTAGCACAAAGACTTTAAAATATGCTCTTACAGACATTATTGCAAACGCTCCGAAAAGAATCAGAGATATGCAAATGAACCTGCTCGGAACTCACGACACTGTGAGAATTCTTACCGCCCTTGGTGGCGTTAGCAAAGACGGCTTTACAAACGAGCAGCTCGCAAGATGCAGAATGACAAAAGAACAACGCACAAGGGCAGAGGCATCACTTCTTTCAGCATACACAATTCTTGCAACTCTGCCCGGTCTGCCGACGATTTTTTACGGTGACGAAGCTGGACTTGAGGGTTACAGTGACCCGTTCAACAGGATGCCATATCCAAAAGAAATTAGCTATAAAATTTTAAATCATTACCAAAAAATAGGGCAGATTAGAAACAATAACTCTGTTTACAAAAATGGTAGCTTTGAGCTTTTATACCTTGATGAAGATATTCTTGCTTTTTTAAGATATATAAACGATCAGGCTTATTTAACCGTTTATAACAATTCAACTCACAATTTCAATATAAAATTTCCGACTGAATCACAAGAGCTGATATATGACGAAAAAGGAAAGCAACACGTTATTCCCTCACGTTGTGCGAGAATTTTCAGAAGCAAAAAACAAGCAATTTATCAATTAGAGTTAAAGGAAATTTAAAAGAGGCCAAAGAGAGAGAGATTATGACAATTACACTTATAGGAATGCCTGCGTCAGGAAAATCGTGTATGGGTAGAGCATTAGCTAACAAGCTTAAAACTAAAAATTTAGATACCGACCGTCTTATTGAGAAAAACACGGGAAGACGTCTTCAGACTATCATTGACGAGGACGGGCTTGATGCATTTAAGTCTCTTGAAGAAAAAACCCTTCTTACCTTGTTAGACGAAGGATACGTGGTTTCCACGGGCGGAAGTGCAGTTTACTACGAAAGTGCAATGAAGCATTTGAAAAGCCTTGGCCCGGTTGTGTATCTGTACGTCAGCTTTGAAACTATGAAGAAGCGACTCGGAGACTTTTCCAAACGAGGTGTGGTTTTAAAAGAGGGGCAAACCTTAAAGGACCTTTATGACGAAAGGGCAAAGCTTTATGAAAAATATGCCGATATAACGATAAATTGTGATGGGGTGTCATATCCACGTTATCAAGCACAGCTGTTAGATGAGATCTCAAAGCTATAAAAATAAGAAAAGCCGAGGCGGTAAACAATCCTTCTGTGAAAGAGAGATTAGTGTTCCGCATCGGCTTTTTATTAAAGTGCACTTTTTAAAGCGACAAAGAATTTGTCTAAATCTTTTAGAGAATTCAGGCACGAAAGCGAGACTCGTACTGCACCGTTTTCATAAGTTCCGAGTTTCTTATGCATAAGAGGTGAGCAATGAAAACCACCCCTTACACAAATTCCGTGCTCGTCAAGTCTGGCCGCAAGAATTTCACTTGGAATTTTCTTATGAGTGAAAGAAATAATTCCGCCCTCACCCTCGCATAAGTCTATACCGTTAATAGAAGTAACACGGTCCTTAATTAAGTCAGTCATTAAAGAAAGCTTCTTTTCTATTTGGGAAATTCCGTGTGAGCTTATAAAATCTATACCTGCACCGAGTGAAACTATAGCAGGGGTGGGCAGGGTGCCTGCCTCGTATTTTTCAGGAAGCTCGCTCGGCATATTCGGATTTTTTGAATCCGCACCGCTTCCGCCCTCAATAAAGCTTCTTTGGGGAATACTTTTGCCAAATATGGCAAATCCTACACCTTGAATACCAAAAAGAGCCTTGTGTCCTGCGCAGCATAGGACGTTGAAGTTGATGTCTTTTAACGAAAGCTCTTCGTGCCCTAAAAGCTGTGAGGCGTCGAGTATTAGACCTATACCGTGCTTTTTTGCAAAATCGGACAAGATTTTCAATTCAATTTTCTTTCCGCTTACGTTTGAGGCAAGAGATGATATGATGTGAGTAGTTTTGGGAGTCACAAGCGTATTCAGGCTCTTTTCTACGCATTCGGAATCAAAGATGGAATATTCGACTCCGCACCTCTGCCGAAGAGCGTGAGCAACTCTGAAAACAGAGTTGTGCTCCATATCCGAAATCAAAATATGAGCACCGTCTTCTATTCCCGTTTTCATTGCAAGATTTATCGCCTGCGTTGCTCCGGAAGTGAAAACAACCCTCTCCGGCACACAGCCGACAAGGCTTGCAACCTTTTCACGAACAGAAAATACTCTCTCACTCGCTGCAAGCGATATTTTGTGTGCACTTCTTCCGGGGTTTCCGCCATATTTTTTAAAAAATTCAAGCGTTTCCTTTAGTACGCATTTTGGTTTTGGAAAGCTTGTGGCGGCATTGTCAAGGTAGGTGCATTTATTTTTCATATACACCGTACCTAATACCGTTTGAACGTAAAATATTCGCCGCCGTATAGAACTCGGAGGACGGAAATTCTACGCCGTAAGAACAGCCACTTTTTGTTTTTGACACGTCTGCTTTTATGAGTTTTGACGCAATTCCCTCACGTGCCAAAAGCTTTTTTGCTTTTATTGCGTAGGTGACGCTTCCTGTTGTTATTACAGTGGTCTTCAAATTCAAAACTCCTTCCTTTGTGCGAAAAAATTAGAGTACTCTAAAACTTTCTCTTTATCATCGCACGACACCCACAAAAAACACCGTGGGTGTATTAACAGTATACGAAAAAGATTTGGAAAAGTTCAATAAATATTAAAAAAGGTATAGACATTTTATTCTAATTATGATAAAATAATGGTATTGTTAGTTATCAAACGGAGAGATGCTGTATGATACGAGTTTTTGGGTTTACTTCGAGGCAGAGCTATGGCTCAAATACTTACCTTATAAAATCGGGTGACTGTTATGCGGTTGTTGACCCGTCCTGTGAGCTTGATTACGTTAAGAGTGTGCACGCTGACGTTGCCGAAAATCTAAAGTATATTATTTTGACTCACGGGCATTTTGACCATATGCTTGAAATAGACTCGTGGGTGAACGGAACACGTGCCGAGGTTCTCGTTGGAAGTCTTGATGCACAGATGCTAAAGGACTCAGACAAAAACGCCTATCGCTTGTTTTTAGGAAAAGACAAAGGCTATTTCGGTCCTTGCACACCTCTTCTTGGAAATGAGACAATAGAGCTGGGAGATGACCTGTTTAAGGTTATTTCAACACCCGGACATACCCTCGGAGGAATTTCACTGCTTTTTGACGAGTGTATTTTTGTCGGTGACACGGTTTTTGCAGACGGAGGCTATGGCAGATACGACCTCTTTGGCGGTGATTTTACAACGCTTACAAAAACTATACGTTACCTAATGACGCTTGACAAACGCCTTAAGGTTTATTCCGGTCACGGACGCCCGACAAGCATTGATGAGATTTGCAAGTATTTTTCCAATATATAACGCAGAACGGAGACAGTAATGGAAGAACTCAGAAACAATTTTATACACGACATAATCGATGAGGATTTAAAGGCGAATCCTGATCTTAAAATTCATACCCGCTTCCCCCCTGAGCCGAACGGATATCTTCATATAGGCTCAGCTAAAGCAATTTGGATTAACGCTATGACAGCAAAGAAATACGGCGGCCTTTTCAATCTTCGCTACGACGATACAAATCCCTCAAAGGAGGACAATGAGTATGTCGAAAGCATTTACAGTGATCTTATGTGGCTTGGATGTGAGCCGACTGGCGGAATATTCTACGGCTCAGATTATTTTGATAAGTGCTACGAGTATGCAGTCAAGCTTATAAAGGCGGGCAAGGCGTATGTCTGCGATCTTAATGCCGAACAGATGAGAGAGTACAGAGGCACCCTCACAGAGCCGGGTAAAAACAGCCCGTACAGAGACAGAAGCGTGGAGGAAAACCTCGATCTTTTTGAAAGAATGAAAAACGGAGAGTTCCCCGACGGTGCAAAAACCCTGCGAGCCAAAATCGATATGGCGTCCCCCAACATCAATATGCGTGACCCTGCTATATACAGAATAGTTCACACAAGCCACCATAGACAGGGCAACAAATGGTGCATATATCCTCTTTACGACTACGCACACCCCATTCAGGACGCAACAGAGGGGATTACGCACTCACTTTGCTCAATAGAATTTGAAAATCACCGTCCGCTTTACGATTGGGTTATTGAAAACATCGGCTTTGAAGTAAAGCCTAAGCAGCGTGAGTTTGCACGTCTCAACGTAACTCATACCGTAATGTCAAAAAGATACCTGCGTCAGCTTGTTGAAACAGGTCTTGTTGATGGCTGGGACGATCCGAGAATGCCCACCATCTGCGGTCTTCGCAGACGAGGCTACACTCCGTCTAGCATATTCGATTTTGTATCAAGAGCAGGTGTCGCAAAGGCTTATAGTGTTGTAGATTACGAGCTTCTTGAGCACTGTATAAGAGAAGAGCTTAACGAAAAGGCGGAACGTAGAATCGCAATTTTGAAGCCGATTAAGGTCGTTATAACCAACTATCCCGAGGACAAGGTTGAGTATTTTGAGGTTTCAAACAACCCCGGAAACCCCGAGGCGGGAACGAGAAAGCTGCCGTTCACTCGTGAAATATATATAGATTCCGATGACTTTGCAGAGCTTCCTCCCCCTAAATTTTTCAGAATGAAGCCTGACGGAGAGGTACGCTTGATGGGTGCTTATATTGTCAGGTGTAATGAGATTGTTAAGGATTCCGAGGGGAATATTCAGGAAATTCACTGCACAGCAGACCTCGAAACAGGAAACGGTATGCCTAAGGACGGAAGAAAGGTGAAGGGAACTATTCATTGGCTCTCCTCCAAGTTCGCAAAGGATACGACCGTTATGCTTTACGACTTCCTCTTTAATATCGAGAACGTCGGCGACATTCCCGAGGGCAAGACCTTTGACGATTACCTTAACTCTGAATCCGCAACAAAGCTTGTCGGTTGCAAGATTGAGGAGGCACTCGAAGCCGCCGCTCCCGAGGAAAGATTCCAATTTGTCAGAACGGGATATTTTGTCAAGGATACAAAGTATGAAAACGTGTTCAACCGCATTGTCGGCTTAAAGGACAGCTTCCCGAAAAACGTAAAATAATTATTGAAAGGGAAGTCCCACCCGTGGGGCTTCCCTATATTAAAATATATGAAGAAAACAATATTCAGAAAAATTTTGTTCTATCTCTCCGTTCCAAAATGTGTCGCTTGTGGAGAAAGACTTGATATTGATGACGACGCCTTGTGCAAGAGGTGCGTACCCGAATATGAGGAAATAAAGAAAAGGAATTGCTCACGCTGTGCAAAACTTCTGTGCGAATGCCCGTGTTCAAATGAATTTCTTGAAAATCACTATGTCAAAAGGCTGATTAAGGTTTTCAGATACGTAAGGCATAGGGACGATACCGTTGCCAACAATTTGATCTTCAGCTTAAAGCGTGACAACAGAGAGGACGTTCTGAAATTCCTTTCGGGAGAGCTTGTGGTGGCGGTCAAAAATTCCATCTCGGATACCGACAGTTACATAATAACAAACGTGCCACGCAGAAAACGTGCTATAATAAAATTCGGTATAGATCACGCAGAGCTGCTTGCAAGGGAACTTTCACGGCGGCTCGGTTGCGAATTTCGTCCTCTTTTAAAATCAAAATCAAAGCGTGCACAAAAGACAACTCACGGACAGGAGCGAATCAAAAACGCTGAATTTGATATAGCCGACATAAATTTGAAAGGGAAGAGAATTATACTTGTCGATGACATCGTAACCACCGGTGCATCTCTTGGCTCGTGTGCCGCACTTCTACGCTCTGTCGGTGCAAAGGAAATTGTCGGTGCGTCACTTGCGGTCGCATATAAGGACAAATACACCCCTTTTCTTTACACACCGCCTATAAATTAAAAGAAGCACTCTTTTTTTGAGTGCTTCTTTTCGTTTTCAATTAAGAAAGCTTCGAGTAGTTAATCTTGATGCCGGGGCCCATAGTAGTTGCAACTACGCAGCTCTTAATGTACTGACCCTTTGCAGCTGCGGGCTTAGCCTTAATAACGGCACCAACAAGAGTGTTGAAGTTCTCAACAAGCTTCTCGATTCCGAATGATGCCTTGCCGATAGGGCAGTGAATGATGTTTGTCTTGTCAAGACGGTACTCAATCTTACCTGCCTTTGCCTCCTGAACTGCACGAGCAACGTCGGGAGTAACGGTTCCTGCCTTGGGGTTGGGCATAAGACCCTTAGGTCCAAGGACCTTACCGAGACGTCCGATAACGCCCATCATATCCGGAGTAGCGATAACAACGTCGAACTCAAACCAATTCTCCTGAGTAATCTTTTGAACGTACTCCTCAGCACCTGCATAATCTGCACCTGCTGCCAGAGCCGCATCAACCTTATCACCCTTTGCGAAAACGAGAGTTCTGACAGTCTTACCTGTACCGTTGGGGAGAACTATTGCACCTCTAACCTGCTGGTCTGCGTGACGGGAGTCAACGCCAAGACGTATATGAATCTCTACGGTTTCATCAAACTTTGCCTTTGCAGTCTGGCACAGAAGTGCAACTGCCTCATCTACATCATAAAGCTTGGACTTGTCGATAAGCTCGACACTTGCTCTATACTTTTTACCCATTTTAGCCATTGTTCATCGTCCTCCTATCACTCTTCTACGGTAACGCCCATAGAACGAGCGGTACCTGCGACCATGCTCATTGCTGCCTCGATGGAAGCTGCGTTGAGGTCGGGCATTTTTGTTTCTGCAATCTTGCGGACCTGCTCCTTGGTGAGCTTTGCAACCTTTGTTTTGTTAGGAACAGCAGAAGCGGTCTCAATGCCGCAAGCCTTCTTAATAAGAACTGCTGCGGGAGGAGTCTTGGTGATGAAAGAGAAGGAACGGTCTGCGTAAACGGTGATGATTACCGGAATAATAAGACCGATGTCGTTCTTGGTTCTCTCATTGAATTCCTTGGTGAAGTTAGGAATTGAAACACCGTACTGACCGAGTGCGGGACCTACAGGGGGCTGGGGAGTAGCCTTGCCGGCAGGAAGCTGTAATTTAATGTAACCGGAAATTTTCTTTGCCATAAGTTTAACCTCCAAATGTGGTAATTTAATCGGGAGAATTTAAAAGTATTTTTCTCCCTCCCACTTTACTTGTGATTCCCATCGCTTGGGAATCGTGGTGCAAAGGCTTATTCAGCTTTGCGAACGTCTTTAATGTCAACGAGGATGGGAATCTCACGCTTTTCCGTGGACGCAAGAATCATAACCTGCTTCTTTTCCTCGTCAATGCTCTGAAGCTTTCCTTTATATCCTTGGAATATGCCGGAAACAACCTCAATAATATCACCGATGTTGAACACAGGACTCTCCGAACGGATCTCAACGTTGAACATATCAACCTCCGCCTCGGTGAGGGGCGTGGGCTCGGAGCCGGGACCGACAAAGCCTGTAACACCCGTAATGTTTCTTACAACGTGCCAGCTTTCATCGTTCATAGTCATTTTTACAAGGACATAACCGGGCAT
The DNA here is from genome assembly GCA_045655765.1 of Eubacteriales bacterium. Lineage (GTDB taxonomy): Bacteria > Bacillota > Clostridia > Oscillospirales > CAG-272 > UBA1740. The sequence goes on from JAZOQA010000014.1 coordinate 27,488, forward strand.
AAGCTTGGTTTCAACGATTTTTTCCATACCGTTCTTGTCAAGCACCGGATTACCGTTTTCGTCAAAAACCTTTTCCTTAACGGAGGGGACGTTTACATCGTAAATAAGATGTCCAAGCCCACGGTTTTCAACAATTCTTTCAATGCTGTCCTTTACTTTGTTTTCATAGCCCGTATAAGTGTGAGCAACATACCATCTGGGACCAAGATTTTTTTCATTAATATTACTCATCTTTTCTGCCTCTTAATATCCTATGAGACCTGCTATTGAGTTTAACACCCAAGATGAACCGAAGTCAACAAGTGCAATAACGATTCCGAATGCAACGATAGTAGCAAGCACAAGTCTTGTATTCTTCGCAAGCTCGGATTTCGGCGTCCAGGATACCTTCTTCATTTCGATCACAACGTCTTTGAAGAATTTAGCACATCTTTTAAAGATACGAACTAAGATGTTAGGTTTCTTTTCCTTTTTGTCTGCCATATCAAAAAATCCTCTCTCTTGAATTACTTTGTTTCTTTGTGCAAAGTATGCTTGCGGCAGAAACGGCAGTACTTTTTCATTTCAAGCCTGTCCGGATCGTTCTTTTTGTTTTTCTTAGTGTCATAATTTCTTTGCTTGCAGTCTGTACAAGCGAGTGTAATTTTGACTCTCATTTATCGGCACCTCCTAATAGAAATTCGGGCATAGCCCGTTTAATACCTCCCTCCGCAGAATAAAAGACATAATGATGTGTCGGCCCCAAAAAAAGACACAAAAAAAGCCCTCATTGCAGAGGTATGTTAATTATAACACTTTTTTGTCTGTTTGTCAATACTTTTTTTAAAAAATATTATATTTATAATATAATGAAACAAAATTAGCTTTATCTTGACTTTTTACGTGTATTATGATATAATTTTTACCAAAAACGAAAAGAGAATTAATGATGAAAATTACAGTGCTCGACAAGACCGCCCTCGGTCCTGATACCCCTTTTGAACTGTTATATACCGTAGGGGATGTAACGATGTTTGACACAACTCCGCCCGAGCTTATACTTGAGAGAATCGACGGAGCGGACGTAATAATTATTAATAAAGTGAAGATTACTCGAGAAATAATTATGGCGGCAAAAACTCTTAAGCTTATTTGCGTTTTTGCAACAGGCTTTGACAATATAGACGTAAATGCCGCAAGGGAAAGGGGAATTGGCGTTTGCAACGTCCCAGGCTATTCTACCGACAGCGTGGCACTTTATACAGTTGCAACAACGCTTTCACTCGTTACTCATTTGACAGAATATACTCGGTACGTTAAATGTGGAGCATACACACGCTCCGGTGTTCCAAACAACCTCATACCTGTTTATCACGAAATCAAGGGCAAGACTTGGGGTATTATCGGTCTTGGGAATATTGGAAGAGCTGTAGCAAAGGTTGCTCTTGCACTCGGAGCAAACGTAATTGTCAACAAGCGTACTCCCGTCTCGGACTTTGAATGTGTTGAGTTAGAGGAGCTTTGTCGGCGTAGCGATATAATTTCCATTCATTGCCCCTTGACACCAAAGACAGAGAGCATTATTAACAAAAGAACCATAGCTCTTATGAAAGACGACGTGATTCTTGTAAACGAAGCACGTGGAGCTGTGGTTAACGAAAGAGACGTTACAGATGCCGTGCTTTCAGGGAAGCTCGGAGGATTTGGAACAGACGTTTATTCAAAGGAGCCTTTTGACCAAGCTCACCCTTACAATGAAATTATGGCACTCGACAACGTCATTCTCACACCTCACGCCGCTTGGGGCTCATACGAATCACGCAAACGCTGTATGGAAATTATCGTAGATAATATCAAATGCTTTTTAGAGGGAAAAATTCAAAATAGAGTGGATAAATAGAGGCAGAAAAGCAGAGCAGGGTGTTTAAATCTGCTCTGCTATCTTATTTTTTGTTTTAACTGCGGTCAACCGTGATTACGCAAAAGCACCCTGGATCTGTTTTTTGCACCTCATCTTGAATTCTTTTTACAATATCAGACGGGTTTTCTTTTATGTCAAAAGGCACAACTATGTCAAAAATCATATTCGTATGGGTTTCGCCTACAACTACTCTGAAATCGTGCATATCAAGTCGAGGATTTACAAAGCTTACCGCTTGCTTTGCAAAGGCTTTTAAGCGTGTTACCGCTTCATCGTCTGTAACAATGGGGTCCATATGAATACTGCAGGGAATGGAAAGCTCGGCGTTTATTCTTTTTTCCACGTTATCTATCATATCGTGCAGCTTGAAAATATCGGATGAACCATCCACCTCTGCGTGAAAGGAAGCAATAAAGTGACTGGGACCGTAATTATGAACCATCATATCGTGTATACCTATAATTTCAGGATAATCCGAAACAATGGCTTTAATACTCTCAACAACGTCGTCAACCGGTGCTTCGCCGAGCAGAGAATTCTTTGTTTCGTTCAGTATTTTTATTCCCGCTATTATTATTATTCCGCTTACTACTATCCCCATTATAGCATCTAAAGCATAAAAATCCGTGAACCTTACAACTACTGCGGAAATAAGCACCGCAGAGGTTGAGGCGGCATCCGAAAGAGAGTCCACGCTAGCTGCTCTTAAAGCACCTGAATCTATCCTTTTTCCGATTTTTCTACAAAAAAGTGCAAGCCATAGCTTTGATAAAATCGAAATAGGGAGTATTATAAAAGTCAAAATTCCAATGCTCTGTGTCCGGGCTGTGCTGTCGAAGAGCATTTTCACCGAGTCTATGAGTAGTTCCGCACCTACAAGTAAAATAATGAACGAGACCACCATTGAGGCTATATAGTCAATTCTTGCGTGACCAAATGGGTGCTCCTTGTCTGCGGGCTTTGATGCCAGCTTAAAGCCGACAAGGCTTACAACCGACGTTCCGACGTCGGAGAGATTGTTGAGAGCATCGGCGGTTATCGAGATTGCTCCCGTTATAATTCCGAGAAAAAGCTTTACAAGTGCAAGCATAATATTTACAAAAATGCCGACAGCACTTGCAAACGTGCCGTATTTTGCCCGTATCTTCGGGTCGGTATAGTTTTTATAATCCTTTACGAACAGCTTTGATAAAAAATCAGTCATTTTTTCACCTTACGTATTTACATTTTTTAAAAGTAGTGCTATACTATAAATAATATACATAAATTATAAATTAAATTTTGGAGAAAATATGAAAGTATATGAAACGAGCCTCAAATACGAGAGACTGAAGGATTTGACCACGGAGGTTCTATTCCACGTCGCAAGTGCAAGAGCAAGAGGCTTTACGATAATTAAATTTGATATACCGCCCAAGGAAGACGAGAGATTGACAGAACGGATTATTAAATTCATTACACGTATTTTAAGAGGAATGAAAAAACGTGCAGACGTTCAATTTTTTGTCACGCAAGACGGCTATATGCACTCAACTACCGAGGCAAGCCTCCTCTTAAATATTTATCCGGAGTCAGAGTATTTTCTCCAAAAAGCGGAAGAAACGTGCGTTTATGTAAAAATCTAATACAAAGGGTTGCTTTTCAAGAAGCAACCCTTTTAATATTTTAAATTAACCAACCTTCTTTTCAAGAAAATTAACGATGTCTCCAACGGTGTTGAAGCCACCAAGCTCATCATCGGCAATTTCGATATTGAACTTTTCCTCACAAGAATATACGAGGTCGGCAAGGTCGAGAGAATTGATGCCTAAATCCGCAACAAGCTCAGCCTCCATAGTAATTGCAGCCGCATCTACGTGAAGGTCTTCAACAAGAACCTGCTTTACATTCTCAAACATAAAATACCTCCTTATTTCTACGCTAAAATAAAACTGCGCTATTAAATGATACAATATTGTGAACGGTTTGTCAATAGATTTTATAAAATTTTGCTTCAAATTATCGGAAAAAGCGATTTTTTTACCTTAAAATTCAATAAAACCGATCAGAAAAAACTAAAAAAGTAAGTTTATATAAAGGAAAGTATGTTGACAATACGGTATTATTATGTTAAAATCAATATATAATAAATGTAGGAGGAATGCTATGATATACGGTTGGATGTGGATTGGTATTATTATCCTCGCTGTCATCATTGAGATGCTCACCGACGGGCTTGTTGCCATTTGGTTTATTCCGGGAGCGGCACTTTGCGTTGTTTTTGATTTCTTTGGAATGGGCATTCTATGGCAGTCGCTTATTTTCCTCATCATTACCTGTATTGGTATAGTGGTAGGAAAGATGTTTCTTTCAAAAAGACTAAAGAAGAATATTACAAAAACCAACATCGATGCGATAATCGGAGAAAGATGCGTAGTTACCGAAAAAATCGATAATTACAGAGGCTGCGGCCAGGCAAAGGTTAAAGGACAGATTTGGTCCGCAAGGGGTGTTGGAGAGGACGACGTATTTGAGGTCGGAGAGACGCTTCACGTCGTTGCTATTGAGGGCGTAAAGCTCATTTGCAAAAAGTAATTATATAAAAGGAGAGTTAAAATATGTGGCCGCTTATAGCACTTGGCATAATTCTTTTGTTAGTAATTATAATTGTTATTTCTAACATAAAAATCGTTTCGCAGGCAACAGCACAAGTGGTTGAACGACTTGGCAGCTATCGCACTACCTGGACTACGGGCTTGCACATTAAAATCCCGTTTATCGAAACTGTGGCAAAGAAAATCAGCTTAATGGAGCAGGTTGTTGATTTTCCTCCTCAGCCCGTTATTACAAAGGACAACGTAAGAATGCAAATCGACACTGTCGTTTTCTATCAAATCACGGATTGCAAGCTCTATACCTACGGCGTTGCAAATCCTCTTATGGCAATAGAAAACCTTACGGCAACCACCCTTAGAAACATAATAGGCGAGCTTGACCTTGACCAAACTCTCACCTCCCGTGATATAATCAACTCGAAGATGCGTTCCATACTCGACGAGGCGACAGACCCGTGGGGTATTAAGGTTAACCGTGTGGAGCTTAAAAACATTATTCCGCCAAGAGAAATTCAAGATGCTATGGAGAAGCAAATGAAAGCGGAAAGAGAACGCCGTGAGCTTATCCTCAGAGCAGAGGGGGAAAAGAACTCAACTATACTTGTAGCAGAGGGACAAAAGCAGAAAATCATTCTTGCAGCCGAGGCAGAAAAGGCAGCGGCAATACTCAAAGCGGAAGCAATCAAGGAATCAAAGATTAAAGAAGCGGAGGGTGAAGCCGAGGCAATTCTTAAAATCCAAGAAGCAAGCGCTGCGGGAATCAAAATGATTAACGATTCATCTCCCACAGAGGCGGTGCTTACAATAAAGAGCCTCGAGGCATTTGAAAAGGTTGCGGACGGTCAGGCGACGAAAATTATAATTCCGTCGAGTATTCAAGGAATTGCAGGTCTTGCAAGTGCCATTACCGAAAGTGTAAAATCGGATAAATAACAGCATAACAGAGAGCGGGGACATATTAAAATACGTCTCCGCTTTTAATATCACGCTTTCATTGAACTTTTTTGCGAAAAGTTGAAAAATGTTTCAAAAAGCACTTGACAAACACTAATTGTTCTGTTATAATATAAACCGTTCTGGGTATGCGTCTTTAGCTCAGCTGGATAGAGCAACTGCCTTCTAAGCAGTAGGTCGGGGGTTCGAGTCCCTCAAGGCGCGCCATTTATACGGTGGAATTAGCTCAGTTGGTAGTAGCGCCAGGTTGTGGCCCTGGAGGTCGTGGGTTCGAGCCCCATATTTCACCCCATAATACAGAGAAGTACCGCTTTTGCGGTGCTTTTTCTATTGACTTTCATTTTACTTTGTATTATAATATACATATATTAACGTTATCAAGGAGCCTATTATGAATGCCGTGAAAATTCCTGCATTTGACGAAGCAAACGTAACTGTCACAAGAGAGAACAAGAACTCCGTCGTTTATTTCTTTAAAAATTCCGTTAAGGATAGCTTTGATGCATATTGTGAGTATCTTGAGAAAAACGGAGCGGAAAAACGAGAGACGTTTGATAGGGATGGGCACGTTTTTTCGGCATATAAAAATGGGAATATTTCACATTTTCTCAATTATTATGATAAGATAAACGAGCTTTACATCGTAGAGGAAACAGACTCCTTGTATTTCGAACACGAAAATCCGCTGGGCGTGAGAGCTTGCAGTCCGCAAATAACGCAAATTCCACTCGAGGAATTCGGTCTTTCGTACGTTGTAAGACTTTCTGACGGAAGATTTATAATTTTTGACGGCGGTTTTCCCTTTGAGCCTGATGCAACTAAGCTTTTTAATTACTTAAAAGAGAACTCTTCGGGTGAAAAGCCCAAAATTGCCGCTTGGATTCTTACTCACCCACACGTTGACCATTTTGAGTGCTTCGTGGTCTTTATGGAGCTGTACGGCGAGCTTGTGGATATCGATGCACTTTATTATTGCTTCCCCGAGGCAGACGACGTCGAGCATTTTCCTGAAATTGACCCCCCTGCGAAAAAAAATACGGCAAGAAGCTATATTTATAGGTTAAACGATTTAATCAAGCGGTTTTCTCTCATTGTATTTACCCCCCACACCGGTCAAACTTACCGTATAGGCGATGCAAAATGTGAAGTTCTTGCGTGTATGGACGATTCCGTACATATATCGAGTGCTATCAACTACACATCTCTCGTAATTCGTATGGAGATTGGCGAGCAAGTGATTTTGTGGGGTGCGGATTCCGGATTCGCCACAGTTAAACTTGCAAAAAAGCACGGCGAATACCTTAAATCGGATATACTCCAGATTCCTCACCACGGATTTGGATGCGGAGATCCCGAGGGCGAAATTGAAGCCTATGATTTCATAAAGCCTACGGTTTGCTTAATGCCTACCGATCACTATTACGGTTTTATTACTTATGCAATCCACAAAAAGAGCACACGGCACGTTATGACTATGCCAACGACTAAAGAGGTAGTTGTAGCAGATACGCAAAGAACGTTTCCGCTTCCGTACACCCCCAAGGAAGAGGCACAGTCAGAGCTGCAAAATAAAATTCTTACCGGAATTGATGCTTCCGGCTCGTGTGTTTGGGTCTTTTCCGGCCTTTCGACCGCTAATAAAGAAGATATGTGCTTTGATATTTTGAATATGGTGCAAAGAACCGACGCAACTGTTTTAATCGAGCTTTTCTTTACGGACAGAAACGGAAAAATCAAAGATATCAGAGTAGAAGTCCCCGCTTGCGTAATTAAACGGGTTTGTCTTGATGCCGACGACCTTGACAGTGAGTGGCGTTACTTTAACAAATTCTCATTAAAGAAAAAAGGGATACCCGAGGACGCACTGTTTGCTGTCCGCTTTATGAGTGATGTTCCTGTCGTAGTAACTAACAAAAATCATAGTGCAAGCTATCACACAATAAACAGATAACAAGGTGCTGCCGCATTTAGGCAAAACCTGATAAAAAACGAGTGGAGACATTGTAAACGGTGCCTCCACTTTTGCTTTGTGCTTATTTCATTGATTTTGAGATTAAAGACCTATGGTTTTCCTCGATTTTTATTGTTTTTTATTCTATCTTCGCTCTCTCCCTCGACGTATTGAGATACCTCTTCTATTTAAAGGATTTTTTAATAACTTTATTTATAACACTTTGGTCTTTCAGGGAAACTTTAATTAAATCCTCACGCTCGCATTCATTTTTTGAAATCATTATAGCCGCCTTGTTTTCTATATTCTGTTTTACAAAAGACAGAATGTTCCTTACTCCGCCGCTCAATAGTCCTTTTCGAGCTATAAAATCTATTGCATCAGATTCAACGGCTATCTCAACACCAAATCTGTTTAAGCGTTTTGAAAGCTCTGAAATAATTTTCTCGGTAATTTCTTTCAGTGCTGTGAGCGATAAGGAGGAAAAACAGATAATTTCATCTATTCTTCCGATAAATTCCGTTGTAAAAAGATCAGTCAGCGATTTATAGCCCGCTTTATTTTCGGAAGATGTGGAAAAACCTATTTCCTTGATTCCGCTTTTCGAGGGGGCGTTTGAGGTGAGTATTATATATGTGTTCTTGAAAGATATTTCACGTCCGTGCGAGTCGGTTATTTTACCGTAATCTGCGATTTGCAAAAACAGATTTCTGACCTCGCCTGAGGCTTTCTCGATTTCATCAAAAAGAACAACGGAGTAGGGCATTCTTCTCACTCGCTCCAAAACCGAGCTTCCATCATCATAACCGACGTAGCCCGGAGCTGAACCGATAAATTTAGCAACGGAGCTTTGCTCTGAAAATTCGGACATATCGTATCTTATTAAAAATCGTTTGTCACCGAACAGCTCCTTGGCAAGAGCCTCGGCAAGTGCTGTTTTGCCAACTCCGCTTTCTCCGACGAACATAAAAATTCCAAGCGGTCTATCCTTTGCGCCTATGTCTATTCTGTTTCTAATTATTGCTTCGGTCAGGATTGATATAGCCTCGTTTTGTCCCAAAACCTCGGAGCGAAGCCTTTCGCCAAGATGAAAAAGCTCGTTTGCATCCCCTTTTATTTCAGCTCCGACAATTTCCGACACCACCGTTTTAATCATCGATTCCGAGAGGTGCGGCTTTGAAGCCTCTCGCTTGTCGGTATCACAAATTCGACGAAGCTCCGCCTTATAAAGAAGCTCAAGGTCACGCAGCCCAACAGCAAGCTCAAAGTCAAGATTGCTTACAGCATCCTCTTTATCGGCTTGAATCTGCCTTATTTTTTCATCGATATTTTTAACATCTTCATTTATGACCTTAAATTCGAGTGCACATTTTGCACTTGCCTCGTCAAGCAGGTCTATCGCCTTGTCTGGCATATGTCTGTCGTTAATGTAACGTGCCGAAAGCTCTGCGGCAGCCACCAAAGCATTGTCCTCGATTACTATTCCGTGATGCTCCTCATAGCTTTTTTTAATTCCCCTTAGGATTTCAACCGTTCCCTCTGTGGTCGGCTCTCGTACCTCTATCGGCTGAAATCTGCGTTCCAAAGCACTGTCCTTTTCGATGTATTTACGATACTCGGAAAAGGTTGTAGCACCTATGAGCTGTATCTCGGCACGTGCAAGCTTGGGCTTCAATATGTTTGCAGCATCTATAGCCCCCTCGGCTGCTCCTGCTCCGACTATAGTATGAATTTCATCAATGAACAAAATTATATTTTTGTCGCTTGCCGCTTCTTCCGTTATAGCTATTATACGCTCCTCAAAATCACCTCTGTATTTTGCACCCGCAATCATAGAGGTGAGGTCAACGGATATTATCTCCTTACCGTAAAGCGAAGGCGGAACGTCTCTTTTGGCAATTCTTGCGGCAAGACCTTCGACTATAGCCGTCTTTCCGACTCCCGCCTCTCCAACAAGGCAAGGGTTATTCTTGTTTTTTCTTGTGAGAACACGTATCAGACGGTCTATCTCCGCATCACGACCAATCAAGGGATCAAATCCGTCTGCTAAAGATGTAAGATTTTTTCCGAATTTCGTAAGAGACGGGTGCTTTGATTTTTCCGAGGATTTAGGTATTTTTGAATCCGATGCACGTAGGAGAGTAAGTACCTCGTCCTTTAATGAAAAAACGTCTGTGTCAAGAGCAATCAGCATTTTTCCCGCAACCGATTCACGCTCTTCGAGCAAGGCGGCGAGCAAATGCTCAGTCCCGGTCTTTTTGCTGTCGTACTTTCGGGCAACGGCATACGCCCCCTCAATTATGCGTTTTGCAGAGGGGGTAAGCTCATCAGCACCGAGCTTGCTCTTTGCTCCCTTGCCGCAAAGCTCAATTATCAACGTCTCTATCCTTGATGCACTTATCCCGGCTCTTGCAAGAACAACCGCAGAGAGCGTATGCTCATCGGAGGAAAGGGCATAAAGAATGTGCTCGCTTCCAATATAAGTATGCCCGAATTTTTCAGCACTCTCCCGTGCGAATTCTAACGCACGCTCCGCCTTTTCTGTAAATTTGCTCATTCTGTCAGCCCACTCCTATATCTTTTTTCGGAATTATACCCACAGAAGGAGATTTTTAACGCATAGTACTGTTTTTTTCTTCACTTTTCATTAAAGCATATTCATATCTTAGCTTCTCTGTAAAAATTTCGTCCGCCTCGCCGCCTGCATCGAGCATATATACCTCTCTCATTCTTCTGACTCCGCTTTCCGTACGCTCGGAAAAATAATCGGAAACCGGAGGTGGAGTAATCTCGGAATAATAGGCACCGACAGAAGACAGCATCATATTTAATTCCAGAACGTCATCTCCTCTGTCTCCTCGACGAAGACTTTTTTTAGTTGTTTGTGATGCCAAGTATTGTTGATATATTAAATTATACGTTTCATAGTCAACCACGGTATCTTCATTAAGTCCGTTGGAGGACTTGAATTGTCGCACAGCAGTCTTTGTTACCTCGTCATATACGCCTGTTTGCTTGATATTAACGCCACCTATTCGAGTAAGAAAGCGTTGTATTTCTTTTATATAACTTTCTTTGTCACTTACAAATCTCATACTATAAAACCTCACGAAATTCCATACCCGGGGAACTGCCCTTCATTTACAATGTTTCCAACGTATAGGTCATCGTACACTCTTATTATCGCATTCCAAACCAAGGCGGAAACACGCTCGGGAGCACCGGGCAGACCGAACTCGCTTTTAAATGCCTCGACTGCCGCCGCCGTTGACTGTCCAAATACACCGTCGGGGGTGATTTTGGGTATATTTGTATAAGTGTTTGATATATAGTTTAAATACTCTTGAAGTGCACGCACGTCGTTTCCTTCAAGTCCCGGACGAAGAACACGACCAGGGAAGGGAAGAATCAATCCCTCTGAAAATTCATAAGGAGATTCTGAAATGAGACCGAGATAAGTATTTTCAATTCTGTTCCACGTAACCAAATCAACCTCGCCTGTCTCGGGGAGCATATAGGTCTTTTGAAATGAAAGTACAGATGCCCTTGTTCCCTCGCCGAACGAGCCGTCAACGTTTGTCGGCTGTACTGTAGGAACGAACAACGCTATATAACTGAGATAATACTGTACGGTGACGACTCCCGGCGACTCGACCCCCACACTCAAAGTTCCGGGAAAAGCACTCGGCGTTTCCGAAACTCGAAGCCCCTCGGAATTAAGCTCATAAAGTCTTTTTACCGCATTGTAAATAAACTGTATTCTGTACCAAGTGGATCTTCCTACAATTCCGTCCACAACAAGCCCGAAGACCTCTTGAAACTTCTTCACCGCATCTGTAGTGCTTGCATCAAAAAATCCGTCTGTCGGATATATTTTAGGAATTCCCGGGAAGTTTGCAGAAATTCTATTTAACTGAATTTGTATTCTTTGAACCTCGTTTCCTGTATCACCCTCACCGATGTCGACGGGCGGAGCACTTTCAGGTATGTTTTCTACAGGAACGTCTCCAACTATTTCTATATTGTCACCGTAATAATTTTGTAGTATTTCAAAATATCCCGCCCCCTCATTTGCAAGTTCAACGGTCCCCCATTGAGAAAGCCCTGCGCAGGTAACCTCAACTCCGTCGCAAAACTGTGCATAAAGAGGCTCAATAAAGCCCTGACGCTTGATATAACTGTCAAAAATCTCGTCAACTATTTCCGATACGTTTGAAAATATGTCACGCTGATAAATATACCTTTGATCGTGAGCTATTGATGAGGTTATATCAAAATCATACCCACGGCTTCGGTAGAACTCCGTATAGACACGGTTTAGTGCAACGGAAATCTGTGCTAAAATATTTGCTTTTAATGACTCCACCGGCCAAGTGGGATAAATTTCGCTTGATGCGACGTTTTTGATGTAATTCGGAAACGTTTCCGTCACGTTTAATTCATCTGAATCGGGCGGACCGAGATGGATTACTATATTTTCCGGTATTCTGGGGTAGTAGACCATAAAATTCTCCTCTCACGTTTTATTCAAGATTTTCGTTTTCTTCAATTACTACGTTTAAATTTCCCTCCGGATATACGTCGTCCTCGACGTAATTTGAAAGCGGTATCATAGCAACCGGCTGAAATGACTCCGTATCCGCAAAAACAGTCACGTTAAAGAATCTTTTTCTGTAAAACCCACCTCCGAAAATTTCAACGTCGTAAATTGCATACGGCATCTCCGCTGCCCCCGAAGAAAGAGAGTAATTTTTTGCGGGAGTGGGAAGCGTAACCCTCGTTGTCAAGCCGTCTCTGTCTGTTAAAAGTGAATATTCTACCAACCTGTTTTCTTCATTCGCTCCACGGATACGCACAAGCACCCCCTCAACGGGCAAGGCACCTCCTGCAGTAAAAGCACGGATATAAAGCGACCCTTTTCCTGAAAATTCCATATTCGCTCCTTTTGTCAGAAATTATTGTTTTATTTTTGCATTTTTGCTTCTAAAAGTAAAATAAAATACGATATTTGGTTGTTTTTGTATTGACTTTAATTTTATTTTAGTGTATAATAATTATTACAGTTAAAGGTGCTATAGGTCTTAAATGTTCTTTAATTGTGATAAATATCACGTTATAGAATGATCCCCACACAAAAACAGCGATGCTGTCAAAGAAATTTACCCAGATGAAATTATAAAAAACGCCTTTCGCCGGTGCAAGCCTGTTTCTACTTGGAAGACGGCTTTGAGCTTAACGCCTGCATCCACAAAAAGGACTAAATGCCAACCTTACGAAAAAGCTTAATTTAAAATTTGACTATAAAAACGGAGAGTTAAAAATGAAGGAAAGTTTGTACGGAGAACTCAGTGTTATCGGAATGCGTGGATGTGAAGATTTTACATCCCAGGTTGACTATTATCTTAAAGAGTGGAGGCATCACGACAGCGAAAACAGTTACGTTGTGAACGGCAATTGCCCGAGATTTGGCAGCGGTGAAGCAAAGGGAACGATAAATCAGTCCTTGAGAGGTAACGACGTTTACATTATATGCGACGTTTTCAATCACGGTGTCAAATACAAAATGTACGGTCAGACCGTTCCTATGAGTCCCGATGACCATTTTCAAGACCTTAAGCGTATAATCGGTGCTATTGGCGGAAAGGCTCGCAGAATCAGCGTTATTATGCCTATGCTCTACGAGGGCAGACAGCATAAGAGATCGGGTAGGGAATCACTTGACTGTGCACTTGCACTTCAAGAGCTTGTAAATATGGGTGTAACCAATCTCATCACCTTTGATGCACACGACCCAAGAGTTCAGAACTCTATTCCTCTTCACGGCTTTGAGGACGTTCGCTCCGCATATCAGATGATTAAGGCTATGCTGAAGAATTATCCCGATATTGAAATCGATCCCGATAAGACGATGATCATTTCTCCCGACGAGGGCGGTATGGGTAAGTGTATGTACTATTCCTCCGTTATGGGTATAGACCTCGGAATGTTCTACAAGCGTCGTGACTACTCCATTATAGTAAACGGCAAAAACCCCATCGTTGCCCACGAATATCTCGGACGTGACGTAAAGGACAAGGACGTAATTATCGTTGACGATATGATTTCCTCAGGCGACTCCGTTATAGACGTAGCGCAACAGCTTAAGGACAAGGGTGCAAAGCGTATTTTCGTCTTCGCAACCTTCGGTCTTTTCTGCAACGGACTTGAAAATCTTGACAGTGCATACGAAGCAGGCGTAATTGACAAAATCTTTACGACCAACCTCGTTTACAGAATGCCCGAGCTTCTTGAGCGTAAGTGGTATTCCGAGGTTAATATGTGCAAATACGTTGCTTACATAATCGACACACTTAACCACGACAGAACTATCAGCCATCTTCTCGACCAGTCGAAGAAGATTCACACTATTCTCGATAAATACAAGGCAAAGAAATAATTTTAACCACACGAGGACGCTTCCTTTGATTTTTAGAGCGGAGCGTCCTCTACTCTATAACGGAGGAAAAATGAGAATCACACTCGAATCCGATTATGCGTTAAGAATAATCACTGCTATTGCTTCACACGACTCCGTAGTTGATGCAAAGACACTTGCAGAACAGACCTCTGTAACACAACGCTTTACGCTAAAAATATTACATAAGCTTGTTCAAGGCAAGCTTGTAGTCTCCTATAAAGGTGTAAATGGCGGATATAAGCTTTCACGCTCAGCCGAGTCTATTACTCTTCGTGAGGTAATAGAGCTTATCGACGGACCTATTATGATGATGCGTTGTCTTGAAAGCAGCGAGACCTGTGCTCTTAACAAGGACAAGGCAGCTTGTATATACCATCACATTTTCGACACAATAAGCCTAGACGTAGCCAAGAAATTATCATCCATAACAATTAACGACGTGTTGAATAAAAATTACAAGATTTAATTCGGAGAAATAAATGTTAAGAATTTCATCTATCTCATTTCCGGGGCTTGGAATAGGAGAATTTAAAGCGAACAGTGTCGCATTCACCGTCTTTGGCCGTGAGGTGGCTTGGTATGCCGTTATTATAGCCCTTGGAATGGTTGCGGCTGTCGCTTACGTTATATTCCGCTCTACTAAAATCGGAATAACGGCAGAGGATATACTCGACGCTGTCTTGTTTGTAATTCCAATCGGTATATTAGGTGCAAGACTCTATTACGTTATTTTCAACGGCGGATACTCTTCGTTGATTGACATAATCAACATTTCAAAGGGCGGTCTTGCCATATACGGAGGAATTATCGCCGGAGGTCTTACAGTATTAGTTTTTTGCAAGGTTAAAAAAATTCGTTTTACGGCGTTTGCCGACTGCGTCTGTCCCGGACTTATTCTTGCACAGGCGATCGGAAGATGGGGCAACTTTATGAACGGAGAGGCGTTCGGTGCAAAAACAGATTCTTTTTTGCGAATGGGGCTTTCCAATGCCTTGACAGCATATGACACCATTTTCGTCCACCCGACGTTTCTTTATGAATCGCTTTGGAATCTTTTAGGCTTTGTGCTTATCAACTTATTTTACAAGCATAAGAAATATGACGGTCAGATTTTCTTACTCGTTTTTGGCTGGTACGGACTTGGAAGAATGTTTATAGAGGGCTTAAGACAGGACAGCCTTTATATAGGAATTTTCCGCATATCACAGCTTCTTGCGTTCTTGATTTTCTCTGTGTGTCTTGCGGCGTTAATCTATTTCGCAATAAAAAAGCCAAAGAACGACTTTTTCACATATCAATCTAAATATAAAAATAAAACAAAATCTAAAAAAGGAAAATAAACTATGGCAGAACTTATAGATGGCAAGCTTGTAACACAGGAAACAAGAAAGAACATAGCTGCACAAATCACACGCTTCAAGGAAGAAACAGGTATCACTCCCGGACTTGCGGTTATACTCGTAGGAGATGACCCGGCTTCCGCCGTATACGTAAGAAATAAGCACAAGGGCTGTCTTGACGTAGGAATGAAGTCATTCCAAATCGAATATCCCCAAGAGACCTCAGAGGATACCATTCTTGCAAAAATCGACGAGCTTAATAATAACCCCGAGGTACACGGCATTCTCGTTCAGCTTCCGCTTCCAAAGCATATAAACGAGGACAAGGTTATAAACGCCATCTCTCCCGATAAGGACGTTGACGCATTCCACCCTCAAAACGTGGGAAAAATACTTATAGGCAAATATGATTTTCTTCCTTGCACACCTGCAGGCGTTATGGAGCTTCTTGCATTTTATAACATTGAAATAGAGGGCAAGGAATGTGTAATTCTCGGAAGAAGCAATATTGTAGGCAAGCCTATGGCTCTTTTACTTCTCCAAAAGAACGGTACCGTTACCGTATGTCATTCAAAAACGAAAAACCTCTCTGATATAACAAAAAGAGCGGATATTCTCGTTGTTGCTATCGGAAAGGCGGATTTTGTAAAAGGTGATATGGTCAAAGAGGGTGCTGTCGTCATAGACGTTGGTATCAACAGAAAGCCTGACGGAAAGCTTACAGGTGACGTTGATTTTGATGAAGTGTCTAAAAAGGCTTCGTTTATCACTCCCGTTCCCGGTGGAGTTGGTCCTATGACTATTACTATGTTGCTTGGCAACACGCTTACTGCTGCTAAAAAACAGGCTGCTAAGATCTGATTTGGGAAATTTTTTACGAAATTCATAAAAATCCCTTGACAAATAAAAAAAATTCATATATAATAATATAGTAATAAAAAATTTGAGATTTTATCTCTTTGCACAGCGAAGGGAGGGGAAATAGAAATGGCAGAAATCAGAGTAAAAGAAAATGAAACTCTTGACAGTGCACTTCGTCGTTTTAAGAGACAGTGTGCAAAGTCCGGCGTGCTTGCAGAGCTTCGCAAGAGAGAGCATTATGAAAAGCCCAGCGTAAAGCGTAAGAAGAAGTCTGAAGCAGCAAGAAAAAGAAAGTATAAGTAATTTGTACAGTAAAAGACAGTGAGCGGTTTTAGTTCACTGTCTTTTTATTTTTCCAAAAAACGGAATGGTTCTCTCTACTTTCATAGTTTAAGATTTTTTTAAAAAACAAAAATATAAAAAGGGGGAACTAATTATGAAAAAAAATATATGTTCTGTTTTTTCTTTACTTTTGCTTTTTACGTTTATATTTAACGTTAGTGTAAACGCACAAAGCAAGGAAAGGTCTTGGTATATAGTAAGAAACGGAAATAATCAGCCTAAATTTTCAAGCGAAGAGGAGAGTGTCTCTGAGTTCGGCGGATATTTTATAGACAAAAATCACGGTGACAATCATCAGGAAAAGGTTTTGTATCTCACGTTTGATGCGGGATATGAAAACGGAAACATTGCAAAAATTTTAGACGTTATGAAAGAAAAGGACGTAAAATCCGCATTCTTCGTGCTTGATAATCTGATTATTAAAAATCCCGAGCTTATAAAAAGAATGAAAGAGGAGGGGCATCTTGTTTGTAATCATACAAAAAATCACAAGAACCTCTCAGATGCTTCCTTTGATGAAATCAAGTCCGACCTTTTGGCACTTGAAAAAATATGCGAAGAAAAAGCGGGCTGTACTATGGATAAATATTTTCGTTTTCCCGAGGGAAAATACAGCTATTCCGCTTTAAAAAGCGTCTCGGAGCTTGGATATAAGACCGTATTTTGGAGCTTTGCATACGAGGATTGGGACAACAACAATCAACCGAGCGAGGAATGGGCTATAAATAAAATCTTAAAAAACACCCACAACGGTGCTGTCGTTCTTTTGCATCCAACCTCAAAAACAAACGCAAAAATCCTTGGCAGAGTTATCGATGCTTGGCGGGCGGAGGGATACAAATTCGGAACACTCGACGAGCTTGTAGACTGTCATATTTAAGCATAATCTAATAAAAAACGAATGGAGGCATTGCAAGTTTATTTGCAGTGCCTCCACTTTATTTTGCTGATCTTGGGTTGATTTTTATGTAACTACGTCGAATAGGGAAAAAGGGATTACTCTCTTTAAATCGGAAAGGGTCATTTCAACCTGATAGCCAATTTTGCCCGCACTGAAATATATCGTTTCAAAATTCTCTGCACTTGCGTTTATAACCGTTTTAAAGAGCTTTTTCATTCCTATCGGAGAACAGCCGCCGTGAACGTATCCCGTAAGAGGCAACAAATCCTTTGCTTTCAGCATTTCAAGCGACTTTTCGCCCACGGCCTTTGATGCCTTTTTAAGGTCAAGCTCACGGTTCACGGGAATTACAAAAACATAATTTTTTAAGCTCTTTGCGACCGTAACAAGGGTCTTGAAGCATCTGTTCGGATCCTCACCAAGACGTGCGGCAATCTGCATTCCACTCGTCTCTAAGGTATCAAAATAAAGGTGCGGGAGATATGAAATCCTCTTACCGTCGAGGATACGCATTACGTTGGTTTTTTCGTCGCTTTTAGCTGCCATTTTATTCTATTCCGTTACGTTTTTTTATTTCTTCAAGACGCTCACGTTCCGTAACGTCGTCTCTCATCAGCACCTCGGTCTCCTCCTCAACGGGACGCTCCTCGGGATGCTCTGCATAATAAGGCTCTATCATCAGCTCCTCGATTTTAAAGTAGGCTGCGTAAACCTTCATATACGAGCAAGCAGAGAAGAGCAATGTCAGGGGCAGAATTATCGAGAACGATACGAAAACACCGCCAAAGGATATTATGAATATAATTTCAAGGAAGAAGAGCAAAGCAATGCCGAGAGCCGCTACAAGATTTCGTTTAAGTCCTACAAGCGTAAAAATCAAGGAGTTTTTGATAATTTTGAATATAGTGAGCTTAAAGGTAACAATTTGTATATATACGTAATATCTCATAACGAAATAAATTATAAATACAATGATACTAGCCCAGAACATCATCGAAACTATAAATTTCGATTCGCCAGCAATGAGACTATAAATATTGTAGCAAAGTATTGCGTTTATAAGAACGTCTATAATTCCAAAAATAAAGCCTTGCTTCAAATTACGCTTTATGGCGTACCAAAAATCGCTCCATACAAATACAGGGTCACCCTTTGCGATATTTCTAAGCACGTAAGCACTGCCAACGTTTACAAAGCCGAACGTAAACAGAGTCAATGCTCCTATAGCATAAAAAACATAAGTCAAAGCCGTAGGAAGCAAGACCTGCTCCTGCATACCGCTAACCCCAAAAAGAATCATTGTATCAGGGGCAACACCCTCTGAGGCGAAAATACCTCCAAGACCGTGGAACATATCACTCATTGGAATCAACGCTTCGTTTTTTGTAATTCCAGCAAGTGTCATTATTAAAAATATTAGAGGAAAATTGCCAAGAACCATCAAAATATTAACCGTGAATATCTTGCCGATATTATCCTTAAAAGAAACGAAGAAGCGCTTCATTCCGGAACGGCTCATCGTGCTTTTTTTGCCAAGTCCCTTTCCATCTTTTGTATAGTCAAAAAGCTTAAAACGCTTCTTCTTGTTTTTGTTATCCAAGACAAGAGGTCTCCTTTTAAATATTATCCTTAATATAATAACACAAAACGTACGGCTTTTCAAGAGGGTAAAAATAAATATTTTAAATAACTAGTAACAGGTTTGCATATTTTATATTGTTTTGGTATAATTATTCCCAAGACACGGAGGTAAAAAGAAGAATGGATATCGAGAATTTCGAAATTTTCAAGGACATTCCGACTATAAAAACAAAACGTCTTACCTTACGTAAAATCACAAAAAACGACCTCACCGACATTTTTAAATATTCGTCCGACCCCGAGGTATCTAAGTACCTATTATGGGAGCCTCACGCAAGCATCAGGGTTACAAAGGATTATATCACCGCCGTAACGAAAAAATATAAAGAGGGGCAATTTTACAGTTGGGGAATAGAATATGACGGACGTATGATAGGCACCTCCGGTTTTTCAAAAATCGACGTTCTAAATGACTGTGCCGAGGTAGGATACGTTATAGCTCGTGAGTGTTGGGGGCGGGGAATTGCCACCGAGGCACTCTTGGCACTGCTTGAGTTCGGATTTGAACGCCTGATATTAAAGCGTATAGAGGCGGTTTATATGACGGAAAACAAAGTAAGCCTTTCGGTTATGAAAAAATGCGGAATGAAAGAAGAGGGGATTCGCCGACGTGCCGTACGTAAGCACGAAATTTTTTGTGACGTGGGAATCTGTGCCATACGTTATGATGAATATTACGAAACAAAGAAAAGGGTGTCCGAGTCATAAATCGGGCACTCTTTTCATATCTAATTAACGTAAGAATAATATTAAAAAGGAGAAAATTCATATGAAAAAAACATTTTCACTTATCCTTGCACTAACAATTACAATATCGTGTTGTATGCACGTTTTTGCAAATGAAGCAATAAAAAGTGGGGCAGAATATGAAGATGATTATACGATAGAAACAGAATCAAACCTTGTTCTTGACGTTAAATCAGCTATTTTAATCGAGCCTAAAACCTCGAGTGTCCTATTTGAGCAAAACGCAAGCGAGCCTCTTTCTCCCGCATCTGTTACAAAAACAATGACCCTCTTGCTAGTAGCAGAAGCAATAGATGAGGGGCGAATCACACTTACAGACACCGTTTCTGTCAGCACCTATGCGGCATCGATGGGCGGCAGCCAAGTGTTTTTAAAGGAGGGGGAGCTTTTCAGTGTCGAAGATCTCATAAAATGTACGGTAATTGCAAGTGCTAACGATGCTGCTGTCGCTCTTGCAGAGCATACGGCAGGGAGTGAGAAAGCTTTTGTCGGCTTGATGAATGACAAGGCAAAGGAGCTTGGTCTTACAGGCTCAAATTTTGAAAACGTAACGGGACTTGACGACGACACAGTAAATCACACAATGTGTGCTTCTGATATTGCAAAAATCTCAGCACGTCTTTTAAATTACGATTGTATAACAAAGTATTCGAGAGTTTGGCAGGACTCTATCAGAAACGGAGAATTCACACTTACAAACACAAACAGACTCGTCAGATATTACGAGGGCTGTACGGGTTTAAAGACCGGCTCAACAGACAAGGCGGGCTTTTGCGTGAGTGTGAGTGCAAAAAGAGGGTCAACTGAGCTTGTTGCCGTTATAATGGGAGCGGAGTCAGGCTCTTTACGTAATGAAGCGGCGAGAACGCTCCTTGATTACGGTTTTTCAAATTTCGCACTTTTTGAACGTGAGGAGCACACACTTCAAAAGCTCCCCGTCCTTGCCGGAAAAATTGATAACATAACGCCCCAAGTAGATAAATTCGAGGGGATTGTCAAAAAATCTGATGTATCAAAAATAACTATAAGATATGAAATCCCTGAAAATGTAAAAGCTCCTGTCAAATGCGGAGACGCAATAGGTCGTGCAGTTTTTGAAATTGACGGTGAGATAGTCGGATATTCATCCGTCAGAGCTAAAAATAACGTCGAAAAAATAAATTTAGGCACGCTTTTTCTACGAATGCTTACTTCTGCGTTTTCTAAATGAAAAAACAAGATTTTTTTAGGTTTTTCTATTGAAAAACAAATCTGTTTGATGTATAATATTTTATAGAATAGTAAAATGCTTTTCGGAGGAAAAAATGACAATAAAACTTAGCGACCAATTTACAAAAGAATTTATACGTGAAGACGAGCTTGAATATATTAAGCCGGCAGCAACTGCGGCACATAAGCTCCTTATGGCAAAAAACGGTCCAGGTTCTGACTTTCTTGGCTGGGTTGATCTTCCCGTAAATTACGATAAAGAGGAATTTGCAAGAATTAAGGCTGCGGCTGAAAAAATCAAGAAATCCTCGGATATTCTCATTGTTATAGGCATAGGAGGCTCCTACCTCGGAGCAAGAGCGGCTATTGAATTTGTAAAAAGTCCGCTTTACAACAATTTGAAAAAGGATACTCCCGACATTTATTTTGCGGGCAACAATATCTCTCCTACGGCTCTTTCGGAGATTATTTCCATTTGTGAGGGCAAGGATTTTTCTGTAAACGTAATTTCAAAATCGGGAACGACCACCGAGCCTGCAGTCGCATTTAGAGTATTTAAATCTATGCTTATAGATAAATACGGCGAGGATGGAGCAAAAGAGCGTATATTCGTCACCACCGATAAGTGCCGTGGAACGCTCAAGCTCTTCTCCGATGAAGCAGGATATGAAACCTTTGTTGTACCCGATGATGTTGGCGGAAGATTTTCCGTGCTTACGGCGGTCGGTCTTTTGCCCATTGCCTGTGCCGGTATAGATATAGATGCAATGATGAGGGGTGCACAAGAGGCAAGAGTTGCATATTCAGACTCCTCGGTAGAGTGCAACGATGCACTTAAATATGCCGCACTCCGTAACATCCTTTACAGAAAAGGAAAAGGCGTTGAAATCCTCGTAGGCTACGAGCCCTATATGCTTATGCTCAACGAATGGTGGAAGCAGCTCTACGGAGAAAGCGAGGGAAAGGATCAAAAGGGCATTCTTCCCGATTCCGTCGTCTTTTCAACGGATTTACATTCCCTTGGTCAGTACATTCAGGACGGACAGAGAAATCTTTTTGAAACGGTCATCAGTGTTTCTAACCCCGGTGCGGAATTCATCATTCCAGACGACCCGAAAAACGTTGACGGCTTAAACTTTATTTCCGGAAAGAGTCTTGATTACGTAAACAAGATGGCTATGCTTGCTACTCTTGTTGCACACAACGACGGCGGTGTTCCCAACATTCTTATTGAACTCGAAGACAGAAGTGCATATACCTTTGGATATCTTGTATATTTCTTCGAGCTTGCGTGTGCCGTTTCGGGCTATATGCTTGGCGTCAACCCCTTTGATCAGCCAGGTGTTGAAGCATATAAAAAGAATATGTTTGCTCTCCTCGGCAAGCCTGGATATGAGGAAATCAAGAAATCCCTCGACGCAAAAATTTCAAAATAAAAAAAGTTATACAAAAACACTTGTATATATTCTACAAATCTTTGTATTTTTAGATATTTTTCACTAAAACATATTGCTTTTTTTAGAAAATTAGTGTAGAATATACATAGAGAGAATGAAACTCTCAAAATAAGGAGGACAAATCA
This sequence comes from Eubacteriales bacterium, assembly GCA_045655765.1. Lineage (GTDB taxonomy): Bacteria > Bacillota > Clostridia > Oscillospirales > CAG-272 > UBA1740. The sequence continues at coordinate 49,967 of JAZOQA010000014.1, forward strand.
ATGATAAAATTATTCATCGGCGGCAAGGGCTCCGGAAAAACTAAGGCCCTTATCGAGCTTTCCAACAATGCGGCAAATACGAGCAAGGGTTCCGTAATAGTTATCGAAAAAGGAAGTAAGCTCAAGCACGAAATTACATACAAAGCAAGACTTGTTGATACTGATTATTACTTTGTTTCCGACTCTGAATCACTCTTCGGCTTCATTGCAGGAATTCTCGCATCCAACAGCGACATCACCGACATATTCGTTGATTCCGCACTTAAAATCGTTGGCAACGACACTGCGGCATTTGAAGCTATGCTTGGCAAAGTAAGCAAAATTTCAAACGATGTGAATATCGTAATGACCGTATCAATTCCTGTTGAGGAGTGCCCCGAGGGCATCAAGGCATATACTTAAAATATATCGCTTCGGCACTGTAAATTCTCGGTGCCGAAGTTTTTTTGATTTTAACGCATTTTATTCCTCTTTCATAATATATTAACGAGGTGAGAAGATTTCGCCTCAGCCGTATATGGTAAAAAGGAGAATAATAATGCAAGAAAACAGAAATACACAGTTCGGATCTCGCTCTGACAACCGCACAACGGTATGCATAGACACCAACGTTGTTCTCGATTGCTGTAAGGACAGAGATTGCTTCGAGGATGCCCGTGTTTATCTTTGCGAGGACGGCGAGCAAATGCTCGAATGCGGAACGAACATCAGAACAAAATCATCTAAAATTCTTTGGGCGTTTGTAGGAGTCGAGGAGGTTCCGTTCAACAACGGCTTCTATCGCATCACAGTAAGATATTATATAGAAGTAGAGTTTGAGGGATGCGTAGGAGTCGGAAGAAGTAAGTGCTTCAAGGGTCTTGTTGTTCTTTCAAAGGATGTAGTGCTCTACGGTGGATGCGGCAGGGCAATTTCCTTCTCATCCGACCCTGAGAACAACTATTGCTCGGTTGGCAACACCGACAACGTCTCTACTAACGACCCCATAGCTATCGTTGAGACCGTAGAGCCTATAATCCTCGGCTCAAAGGTGGTTGACTGTGGTTGCCCCTGCACACAGTGTCTTTGTGAGTGCGGGGAGATTCCCGATGTAGTAAGCGAGCGTTTTGGCGGGAACTTTAATTTTGGCGATGACGGTCGCAGACTTTTCGTTTCTCTCGGAATTTTCTCTGTGATTCGTGTTGAGCGTCCCACTCAGCTTCTTGTTCAAGGCACGGATTACAGCGTTCCTGACAAGGAGTGTCCCCCTGCACAGGCGGGCGAAAACCCTTGTGCTATGTTTAGAACTATGGCATTTCCTACCTCGCAGTTTAACGGCGGAGCTTGTTGTGTTCGTGATACAGACACAAACGAGAAAAGGAGCGGCGGCTGCGGTTGCGGAAAGTAAAATAGCAAAAAGCCGCCTTTTGAGGCGGCTTTATTTAAAACGCAGTCAAAATCAACTGCGTTTTTTATTTTGTCTCATTATTTCATAAGCAAACATCGTAGTTGCGGATGCCGCAGATAATGACGCTCGAAATTCACGTGCATAATCTATCTTCACCTTCATATCACATAACGCAAGAACATCCTTGGAAATTCCACGTCGCTCACCGCCGACAATGAGAAAAAGAGGAAAGGGTAGGGAGCATTCGCCAAGAACGTTTTTCGTATCCAAATCAGCACAGACGACAGTATACCCACGCTCCTTAAAAAAGTCTACGGCACCTATTGCATCGGAGGAAAACATTTGAAGCTCCTCTGAAGCTCCTGCCGAGCTTCTTGCCACAACGCCAGCAGCACTCATCCAGTTACGCTCAGGTAAAATTATTCCCGAAGCTCCGCAAGCATAAAGAGAACGAAGCGAATAACCAAAGTTATACGGGTCCTCAATTCCTTGAAGCATTACGTAAAAGCCGTCGGCAGGTAACGAGGCGGCGGAAAGAGATGGAATTTTTCTTTCCCCGGCAAAGGCTATAATGCCACCGTGAGTGTTTCCAAGTGCATATTTTTCAATCGTTTCGGAGTCTGATTCTAAGATTGTAAAACCGTATTTTTCCGAAACTGCCCTTAAATATCCCAGCTCTTTTGAAATTTTATTAAGTTTTGATTTATCAAACAATATCTTTTCTATTTTTCTGTCGTTGACGTATTTATCGCATCCACGTAAAATCGAGCGAATAGACGTCATACCTTCAAATATTGTAGAATCTTTAAAATTATCAATTTCTTTTCGCATTAAATGAATAGTTCCTTCATATATTTTAATGTAGAGAAAGCATTAATTTTTGGAGGGAAGTTCGCAATGAAACGAACGTATACAGAAGAGCGATGTGAGGTTCTCGGTGACTACGTAATAAAAACAGGAGCAACCGTAAGAGCAGCTGCACTTCATTTCGGAATCAGCAAAAGCACAATACATAAGGATCTCACCTCAAAGCTAAAAGCAATAAATCCGTCACTCTATGACGAGGTAAAAAAAATACTTGAAACAAACAAATCCGAGCGTCATTTAAGAGGCGGTGAAGCCACAAGAAAGAAATATTTACGCTCAAAAAGGCAATTTTAAAGAAAAAATCGGAGAAAAGCAGGGTAGAGAAGAGCACCCTGCTCCGTTTTTTTATCAGTTTTTTACCTAAATTAATTATAAACTATTTGACCTTAAATTTCAAGTATAATTTTAATCTAAACAAAATTTTTAAAAGGTTATATTCCGATAGATTTCGCAAACAGTATTTAAATAATTAGCGTGTACATAAATTTTAAAGACAAACTCTCTCTACTTGCACGTCTTAAAAAATCAAAATTTCATAGCATTACTCAGTTGCAAAATTGCTATATAGAACTCATAAATCCCAAAGCAAGGTGAAAAGCCACGTAGTGCTAAAACAAAAAGAGGCTTTGCACCTGATATTAACCAAACACAGCCCAAATACGCAGGAAGAACCCGCCGTTTTCGGCTTCAAGGGTGTAAATAGCCCTCATTTCGCTACCCCGAATTATACAAAATTTATCGTTTTGTTTGCAAGCATCGAAGAAAAGGCGAGGGAAGACCGAGCTTTTCAACATAAGCAATACAACAAAAGAGGAAAAGGGAGGGCTTCCCGAGTCTTTTCCACCTTACTCGGCTTCCATACAAAACGAAGCGAACGTGATTATTTTGTAAGTGCGAGCGAGGACACGACGGAGCAAGTGCGACCCGCAAGCTCGAACGGTTAATTCGGATACGAAGACGAAAAGCTCC
>JAZOQA010000015.1:0-18020 GCA_045655765.1 Eubacteriales bacterium
TGCCTTTTTCCTTGCAAACCTTGAGTGCATCGAGAGTGATTTCAGCAACATTGTCGCCGAGGGCGGGAGTAATACCTGTAAAGTGGAACCAGTCAGCACCGTCGAGAATCTTTTCCCAATCGAAATCTGCCTTTGTAGCTGTTGCGATGGAAGAACCTGCTCTGTCGTATACAACCTTGGAGCCTCGAACGCTTGCACCCTTTTCAAGGTAATAAATACCTACTCTGTCACCGCCTCTTACGATTTTGGAGGTGTCAACGCCGAACTTGCGAAGCGAGTTTATGGCAGCCTGACCGATTTCGTGCTTGGGGAGCTTGGTTACAAATGCGGAATCAACTCCGTAGTTTGCAAGAGAGACGGAAACGTTTGCCTCGCCGCCGCCGTAAACTACACCGAATTTGTCAGCCTGGGTAAATCTGAGATATCCCTCAGGAGCCAAACGGAGCATAATTTCGCCAAAAGTTACAACCTTCATTTTTGTTTCTTCCTTTCATTCATAAAAAAATTTTCTACGCATATATTGTACCACAACGCTTTGGTAAAATCAAGGTATGTTTGTGTTTTTTTGATTTTATTTTATGAAATTAACAGTGATTCTTGATATACTCGCAGTAAAAAGAAGAAGCGGCGGTAATTTCCGCCGCTTACAAAACAAATTTTATGCGTCTTTGAGTGCTTTTATGCATTCCTCGCAAATTTTCTTTCCACGAAAGTCTATAACTGAGACAGAGCTTCCGCAAAAAATGCAAGAGGGTTGATATTTGGTGAGGATTATTTTATCGCCGTCTACGTAAATCTCAACGGGATCGTTGCTTGCTATGTCCATCTTCTTACGCATTTCCTTAGGAATTACAATTCTTCCAAGCTCATCTACGTTTCTTACAATGCCTGTCGACTTCATTTTTATAGCCCCTTTAATAATGATTTTATTTAATTTGAAATACAGCAACTATGATCATTCAAAAAATATGACAATATTCTATCACAATGAAGCCATAAAGTCAAGAAAAAATTGTCACAAAATATAAATTTATTAGACTTTAAAAAATTGCAAAAATGCACAAAAAAATTGTAAAATTGTTTAGGTTGCAGGCGTAAGCGAGGCGATTGGAAAAATAATGAAAAACAGATTTGAAAAATATGGAAAAATAAAAGAGATTTTTGATTGCTTGCCACCTCGAATAGCAGAAGAGCTTGAGAAACGTATGCTCCTATTTGGCGACAGGGAAAGAGTCACGGAGCTTAGGCTGCGTGCCGGAGGCGTATCAAGTCTGCGTACTCTTTCAGGGACAAGACCTCTCGGAATTCGTTTAACGGAGGCGGAAATCTCGGAAATCCTGACTCGTCTGACGGGAGGCTCACTTTATGCATTCAGAGACACGCTCGCTGAGGGGTATGTCACGGCAAGGAGCGGTATGCGTGTCGGGGTTTGCGGAAGGGCGAGGTATGACGGCGGCAGCTTTGTCGGCACAGCGGACGTTCGCTCACTGGTTTTCAGAATTTCAAACGACGTGTGCGATTTTGAGGCACAGCTTCGTAGGCTTTGGCACTCGGGAATAGGGAGCGGTCTTCTTTTATACTCTGCTCCCTGCGGAGGAAAGACCACGGCAATACGCCGTCTTGCCTCCATTATTGCCGAGGAGGGAAAGCACGTGTGCGTTGTGGACGAGCGTTGCGAGTTCGTCCCGTCCGACTATACCTGCTTTGAGGTTGACCTGCTCCGTGGGTATAAAAAATCAAAGGGAATTGAGATAGCCGTGCGTACGCTTGGAGCTGAGGTTGTAATTGTGGATGAAATAGGAGCAGAGGAGGCGGGTGAGGTGTTAGGCACTCTTATGCTCGGTGTACCGCTTGTATGTACCGCACACGCCGCCTCGCTTCAAGAGCTGACGAGTCGTCCTGCGTTCGCTCCCTTTTTAAGCTCGGGCGTTTTTCAAACCGCCGCAGGCATTGTCAGACGTGGCGACTCTTGGTCACTTGAGGTGACTAAAAGCTTGTGCCGGGGCAAAGATGCGGGGGTTGTGCCGAGCGTAAACTGACTAAATGAGGAAAAAGTGAGGGCTTATATGTATTTACTGAAGGCTGTGGCGGCGGTGCTTGCCTTGGTTGTTGCAAGGTGCGTATCAAAGGAATACAAGAAATTCACAGACAGAAAGCTGCGGCTGTACGAGGGCTTTATATCCTTGCTTTCATTTATAAAAACAGAGCTTTCTTGCAGAGCAAGACCTGTTAGCGAATGGGCGTCGGAGTTTTCACACCCCACTCTTGCTGAGTGCGGATTTGTTGATGCACTCTCACAAGAGGGGAGCTTGATTTCGGCATTCAACCGCTCAAAGGAAAAAATGCCTATGCTCGGGGAGGAGGCAAGCAGAATTCTCCTCTCATATTTTTCCTCGTTTGGAAAATCATACAGAAAAGAGGAAGAGGGGGAGGCGTGTCGCATTTACGAGGAGCTTTCTCGCCTGCTTGTGCGTGAGAGAAGTGAGCTTTTACGGAGTGTGCGAGGCGTGCGTATCCTTTCTTACGCTGTGGCACTCGGGATTATAATAATGTTCCTTTAATAATAGTGACGAAAAAAGGTACGTAAGGAGGATTAAAATGGATATAGGACTTGTGATGAAGGTTGCGGGCGTGGGTATGATAGTTGCCGTCGTTTGTCAAATACTCGGCAAGGTTGGACGGGATGATCACTCGGGTCTTGTTTCCGCCGCAGGGATCATAATAATTCTCGTTATGCTGGTTGATGAAATTGAAAAGCTCTTCACCTCGCTTTCTAAAATTTTCGGATTATGACAGAGGCACTCAGAATATGTGCCGCAGCCCTCACGGTTGCGGTCTGCGGCTTCCTTTTGCGGGAGCTGGGGTGGCGAGGAGCTGTCTCGTTTTCCGTAGTTTGCGCGGTCATATTCCTCTCGTTTCTTTCGGACGGGCTTTCAGAGATGTCAAAGTGGCTCGGTTCAATTTCAAAATACGGAGAAATAGGAGCTGTTGCAAAGGAAATTTTAAAGGTTACGGGGGTGTCGTATATCTTTGGAGTATGCTCGGACATCGCCACAGAGCTTGGAGAAAAAAGCATAGCAACTGCTCTGACGGTGGTGGGGCGTGTTGAAATTCTTCTGATTTCGATGCCGTATTTTTTTAAGATTATGGAATATGCGGTAGCTTTGGTCGGCGTATGAGAGGGGTGCTTTTAAATGGATATGTCTATTATTATAACGGATGAGGGTAAGGAATATATATCAAGCTTTGAGAAAATCGTTCCGAGCGATATCGGCACTGACGTGGCACAGCTTTCGGAGTCGCTTGGCTTCAGCTCGGTTTTGTCGGAAATTTTCTCAGCTGTCACCGGGCGGGGGAGCGAGATAGGTGCGTTTTTTCTCCTTGTTTTTGGAATATGCATTTTAATGTCCCTTGCCTCCCTTGTGAGCGGGCGGCTTTCGGCTGCGGCGGAGCGGGCGGTTATGCTTGTCAGCGGCGTGGCGGTCTTCTCAAGGCTTTATACGGTAACGGTGGAAATCATTGATTCGGTGGGGGGCGTGTTGAGATTTTACACATCCTTCGTTCCGATTATGAGCGGTGTTCTCGCCTGGGGAGGAGGGACGGCAAGTGCGGCGAGTGGCACGCTTGGGGCAAATATGACCCTCGGAATTATTGGTTCCTTCGTCATTCCTTTTTTGAATTCTGCGGTTTCTTTGATTTTCGCCCTTGGGCTTATTTACACCTCTGGCACAGACGGCATACAGGGACTTGCAAAGCGTGTTAGAGGCTTTTTTATGTGGCTTGCGGGGATTGGCTCGGTTTTGCTTATTTTCTCTCTTACTGTTCAGACCTCTATTGCTTCATCTCGGGACACGGCGGCACTTCGTGCGGCAAAATACGCTGCCTCGGGAACGATACCCGTAGTAGGAGGCACGGTCAGCTCCGCTATGGGAGCGCTTGCGACGAGTGCTACATATATTAAGGAAACGCTTGGAGCGGGTGCTCTTGCGGTTATTCTCCTCATTTCCTTATCTCCTCTTGTCTCTCTTTTGCTTTATCGCTTTGTGCTTTCCTTTGGGGAGGGGATGCTTGAATTTTTCGGAATTAACACGGGGGTCAGGATTTTCGGCTCGTTTCGACTTGCGTTTGACCTGCTTTTAGCGACTTACGCTTTGACGGTTACGGTTCTTTTATTGGAAACCGCCTTGTTGATGAAAAGTGGGGTGGGGGCATTTTGAGCGGGTATTTGACAGGCGTTATTATAACGGCGGCACTTATTTCTCTTGCGCTTGCCGCAGCTTATAAGGAGACAGCAGACAAGGCTGTGAGGACGGCACTGATGATATTTCTCGTATACGTCACCGTGATGCCGCTTGTCGGTGCGGCAAAGGATTTTGACCTCGGTGATTTTAAGACCGAAATTTCAGAGACTGAGGACGAAAGCGGAATGAAAAGGGAGTCGGAGCGTGCCTTTGCTAACGGAATAGCGCTTTTTCTTGCCGAGGAGTTTTCTCTTAACACCAAGGACATTCGTGTGACCCTCTCGGGCTTTGATTACAGAACTATGAGGGCGGAGGGTATAACGGTGAACCTTTCGGGCGAGGCAGTTTTTTCTGATTTTAAGGCTATTAAGGAAAGGATAGAAAAAAACGGACTTGGGGAGTGTGATGTGAAAATTGAAAACAGATAGAGATTTTATTACGTTCTTAAAAGGACTTTTAAAGGGAAAGAGGCTGATATTTTTTATTATTGTTCTGTCCCTTGCCGTATTTCTTTTGTTTTTCACGTCTGAGGGTGAAGAGAAAGAGGAGGCAGACCTGAACGACACAGAGGCGCGAATAGAGGCACTTTGCTCTACTGTGGACGGGGTGGGGGAGTGCCGTGTAATGGTCACCTTTGCCGATGACTCAGAGAGTCGGGTGTTTTCAGTTGCGGTGGTGTGCGAGGGGGGTGACAGCGTGAGGGTAAGGGCGGCGCTTACGGAGCTCATTACGTCGATGTACGGAATAGGCGCCCACCGAGTGAGCGTAATGAAGCTTGAATAGCGGCGAAAAAATTAATTTCATCAAAGCGGAATATATCACCCGCTTTGGTCATATCTTGTAACAGTAACAAAGAAAAGGAGACGTACATACAATGAAAAGCGAAAAAGTTAAAAAATTCTTCTCTTCGAGGGCATCAAAGAGTGCGGTTATGATCGCCGCAGTGCTGCTTGTCGGGCTTGCGGTTTATCTGAATTACAGATGGTTCTACGACCCCGTGGAGGCGTCGGGCTACGGCGACGGAAATATGCAGAACAACTACGGTGACTCGCTCGAAACCTCGGGCAACGGCGACTATTTCACCGCAGTGGCACTTAACCGTGAGGAGGCACGTGACGAGGCAATAGACGTACTGAAGCTTGTCAGCGAGAGCGAGGAGGCAAGCGCTGAGGCAAGAGCTGAGGCGGCAGCGAAGATTTCCAAAATCGCCCTCGATATACAAAACGAGGCAAACATCGAAACTCTTGTAAAGGCAAAGGGCTTTGACGAGTGCGTCGCAATTATTTCCGATGACACGGTGAGCGTCATAGTTTCTGCCGAAAGCCTTGTTGCAAGTCAAACCGCACAGATTCTCTCCGTCGTTTACGACACGACGGGCATCACCCCCGACAAGGTGACTATAATAAATAAGTAAAAGCAAACGGCTCGGGAGCATATTTCGAGCCGTTTTTGATTTTGTTAAGCCGCAGTAAATAAGATTAAAAATCTTAAAAAGTATAATATTTTATGAAAAACCCTTGACTTTTGCTTCTTTGGGTGATATTATACAAGGTATAAATTGATTTTGTGCTGCACGGAATTTTTCTCTGCGCACAAGTGAAAGGCGAGGAAATTATGGAAATCAAAATTGTAGAAAGCACAGAGAAGCACGTACTTCCACCCGATTCGGAGCTTGGGTTTGGAAAGTATTTCACAGACCATATGTTCGTTATGGATTACGAGGCAGGCAAGGGCTGGGAAAACCCGAGGATAATTCCTTTTGCAAACATCAGCCTGCACCCGGCATCCACGGTGCTTCATTACGGCTCGGAGATTTTCGAGGGACTTAAGGCTTACCGCCGTCTTGATGGAGGAGTACAGCTTTTCCGTCCTCTTGAAAATATTAAGAGAATGAACCGCTCAGCAGAGCGTATGTGCTTGCCACAGCTTGATGAGGATATGGCTATGGAGATTCTCGAGGCTTTCGTAAAGCACGAGGAAAAGTGGGTCCCGCACTCTGTAGGAACGTCTCTTTACCTGCGTCCTTATATGTTTGGAAACGATCAGTCTCTCGGTGTTCACACCGTACACCGTGCGACGTTTATGATTATTGCTTCTCCGAGCGGAAGCTACTACTCCGAGGGCATCAACCCCGTAAAAATTATGATCGAGTCTGAGGACGTGCGTACCGTCAGAGGCGGCACGGGCTATGCGAAATGCGGAGGCAACTATGCTGCATCCAACAGAGCAGGAGAGAGGGCGAACCAAAAGGGCTACTCCCAGGTGCTTTGGCTCGACGGAGTTGAGCGTAAGTACATCGAGGAGGTCGGAGCGATGAACGTAATGTTCAAGGTGAACGGTGAAATTATCACTCCCGCTCTTACAGGCTCCATTCTTCCCGGCATTACGAGAAATTCGTGCATTGCAGTTTTGAAGAAGCTCGGCTACAAGGTTACGGAGAGGCTTTTCTCTATTGATGAATTAAAGGAGGCACTCCAAAACGGCACTCTTGAGGAGGCGTGGGGCTGCGGAACTGCGGCTGTTGTTTCTCCTATCGGAAAGCTGATGTACGAGGACGTTGAATACGTTGTAAACGAGGGCAAAATCGGCGAGGTTACGCAAAAGCTCTACGACACCCTCACGGGTATTCAGTGGGGTACAAAAGAGGACGAGTTCGGCTGGATTTACAAAATCGACTGACAATTAAACTCGAAAAAGGAAGCTTTTTTGTCGGATTTTTGGTAAGTACGGAATGAGGGGTACGTTTAACTTATATTCAGTGAGGACGGAACAAGAGTTTACACCCGACTCTCATTAAGGTTTGGTTTGAGGTAGACGGCAAGCTCTTCTACGTAGAGCCGGACCAGAGCATTCGTATTTCAACTTAAAGATAAGGGAGAAACAGAAATGGAAAAAGTATCAACAAATAAAGCTCCTGCTGCAATAGGACCGTATTCGCAGGCTATTAAGGTGGGAGGATTTCTCTTTACCTCGGGACAAATTCCGATTAATCCCGTAAGCGGAAATATTGATGCCACAGATATTGTGGGACAGACTGAGCAGGTTATGAAGAACCTCGAGGCGGTGCTCGCCGAGGCGGGGACTACTTTTGCAAAGGCGGTGAAGACCACCTGCTTCCTTGCAAATATGTCCGACTTTGCGGCGTTCAATGAGGTATACGCAAAATATTTTACCGAAAAGCCCGCACGCTCCTGCGTGGCGGTAAAGGATTTGCCCCGTGGCTCGCTTGTCGAGGTCGAGGTAATAGCGGAGCTTTGATTTCTCGAAAATAATATAAAAAGAGCCGTAAGGCGGGGCTTAGCTCTTTAGCCTTTTCGGCTCTCTTTTTTGACACGGGGCTTGGCTTTTTAACAAATATGCTATTGCAAAATTTGTATAAATATGTTAAAATGATGTAGAAAACAGTTTTAAGAGGTGAATAAAGGTGAAGGAAGCACTTAACCGAGCAATGAATATCGGCGAGCAAATGCTTCTATCCGGTGCGGAGGTGCATAGGGTAGAGGACACTCTCTACCGTCTTTGTGCGTCCTTTGGGGCGGAGCGTACGGACGTTTTTATCATTACAAGCAGTATGATAGTGACCATACATACACCGGGCGGCGAGATATACACGGAAACACGGCGTATTACCGCAAGCGGCACGGATTTTGAAAGGCTCGACAAGCTGAATAATCTCTCTCGCCGCATATGCTACCAGGGGCTTGAGGTTTCCGAGATTGACGCCGAAATTAAAAAAATTACCAATGTGAAGACCTTTCCCTTTTGGTCTGAAGTGTTTGCTTACGCCATTATTGCGGGAGCTTTTACTCTGTTTTTCGGCGGAACTTGGTTTGAGTCCTTGGTTTCTCTTGTTATCGGAGCTGTAATTCGACTTCTTATATTTTTCTCCGACTGTACGGTAAAGAATAAAATTTTTGCAAAGTTTATAGCTTCGTTCGCCTCTGCGAGTGCGGCATATCTTGCTAAGCGGCTTGGAATAATTACGGACGTTGACGAAATTATTATAGGAAATATTATGACCCTTATTCCGGGAATAGGTCTTACAAACGCTTTGCGTGACCTCTTTACGGGCGACAGCATCGCAGGACTTTTGCGTACTGTTGAGGCGGTCTTAAACGCACTTGCTATTGCAGCGGGATATTTTATGCTCATTCTCATAATGGGCGGTGTTGGTGCGGAGAGCGTAACCCCGCCCGAGATTTATCCCTGGCTCCAGATTACGACCGGCACGGTAGGAACGCTTGGCTTTACCATACTGTTTAATATTAGAGGCAAAAAGATGGCTGTGGTAGGTCTTGGCGGACTTCTTTCGTGGGGCGTCCATCTTCTCGTTTTCTATCTTTCAGAGAGCGAAACTCTCGGATATTTCATTTCTGCCGCATTTATGTCGGTATATTCTGAGCTTATGGCACGTGCCTCAAAATCTCCGACCACTACGTTTATTATACCTACTCTCATTGCACTTGTTCCGGGAGCGTCGCTTTATAAAACAATGAGATTTGCTCTTTCGGGCAATTTTGAAAGCTTCACGGACACGGGACTTTACACCTTGGAGCTTTCGGCGGCACTTGCACTCGGAATTATAGTTTCCTCTGCCTTTTTCAAGCCGATTATACGCCATATAAACCTGCGTTCTCACAGAAGAAAAATGCTCGATAGGCACGTTAAGAAATGAGGCTGTTTTTCGAGAACCCCTACCACCGTGTTGAGTTTTTTGATAAAAAAGCCCTTTTCAATAACACATCTCAAGAAAGAAAGCAAGCTTTATAAAAAACTGCCGATGAGGTATCAGAAGAAACCTCATCGGCTTTTATTTTTCAAAATTGAACCCCTATAAATTAAAATCTAACTCTTCTAAATAATTTAGCAAAAGTGCTTTTTTTGCTTGATTTGCTCGGAGTTTTGTGATATTATAAATATAGAATAATGGAGCTTAAAGTCATAAAACGGCAGCAAGCTTCAAATTTTTAAGATTTTCATTGTGTTTTCACAAAGAAGCATTATAATGTAGATTGATGGGGGTGCTGTATGAAAAACAACTCGGATTATTTTAAAAACGATGAATGTGAATATTTTCCTTGTCACAAGATCAGCGGAGAATATTTCAACTGTATGTTTTGCCACTGTCCGCTATATGCACTGGGAGATCAATGCGGCGGCAATTTTGTGTACATAGAATATGGAATCAAGGACTGCTCAAATTGTACGATTCCGCATTCTGAGGGCGGCGTTGAGCACGTCAAGTCGAAATTGCGTCAGGTTTCCGAGATGGCAAAAAATAACCGCAAGGAAAATCAAATCAAGGATTGAGGGTGTCCTCAAGCTCACATACGAAATAAGTAATTGCCAGCAAATCGGCAGATCCCCCGGCGGAGAGATTTCTTTGGATGAACTGTGCATCCATATCTTTGATTCTCTTCATTGAGGGGATCTTTTTTTCCTTTAGAATACGGCTTGCAAGCGTTTTTGCAAAGCACAGCCCGTCTGCTCCCCCTCGCTTATAAATGGACGAATCGTCTACGCTTGCGATAAGATGCAAAAGAGTTATTGCTCCTGCTTCGTTCGGACTTACACCGTCGCTTATAAGCGTGCGGTATACGGGCAGGGAAATTTTATAAACCGATGGGAAGCCCAAAGCCGCCTCTGCTCGAATTCCCGCCCTTCCAAGCTCCAGGTACATACGCTCTCCTGCAGTTGTGCCGCAGGCGTTTGCAAAATCGTGCAGCAGTGATGGCTCGGCAATCTTGGACGCCTCAACAAAAAGCAGGCTTTCTTCGGGAACCGGCTGCTCGGGGGACCATAAACGGCCAATGGCTCCGCACAAAATGCCAAAGGAGAAGATAGCCCCCTTGTGAGTGTTTACACCTGCCGTTGCCTCATACATTCTTGCCTCTGCTGCGATGCCCGCTCTACGCAGTGCTGAAAAAAGACTGCAGTACGCTTGGTCGGCAAATTTTCTGCCCATTTCGATGCTTTGGCTGAAATAGTCAAGGAGTGCATTAGCACTTCTCTCAAAGGTCTGCACACACATATCGGTGTGACTGCCGTTGTTATTGAGATCCACAAGCCCCGGCTTTGGCGTGGTTTTTACCTCTCTTATAAGACTCTCAACCGCAAGATTGGATATGCGGCTGCGGTCGTAGACAAAGACCTCTTCGGTCATAATTCGATTAGCCGTCTGTTGAAGCTTTTGGACGGAGTGGAGTCGCCCTGCGGCACAGGCTCTGCCCGGCGCACCGCAAACGATGCATCCGCGCTCTTTATTTCTCGATTGCTTATTTAGGTCCTCGTCCAAAACGTCCATATCAAACAGCCTGCCCAAGGCTGTTTTTTCTTCTATGCTGACGCACAGAGCCTTAAGGCCGGTCGGCTCGTCCTTAACTGCATAGATTGCAAGAGGACCTGTCTTGTGAGTGCTGTCAACGTGCCGAAATTCGATTTTTTCCGACGGAATCAAAGCGTCCAAGGACGCAAGACCAATTTCAAACGCACGCCTGATCAGAGGAGAATTCTTGACAGGACCGGCGATATTCATAGTGAATGATATTAGCGGACAACGGTATTGCTCGGATATTTGGGCTTGAAGACGCACCCGATTTTCTCTTGAAAGGAGAATTTCTGTCAGTGAAACGTCGGTCATTGTAATCTCCTTAAAGGTTAAAGCATTATATCGTATTGATTTTTCTTGAGAATCGGCAGATTTTTGAGGAACGTGGGGTCCTCGCCGACGTATCCGACAAGAACGTAGGACTTTGACAATTTGTCATATACAAATTGATCTAACAGGGCGAAATTTTTGATCATTCCCGTGCTTGAAACGTGAATGCGCGGGCCGGTACAAGGATGAACGACCTCGCCTATGCAAACGTGTTCGCTGTCGTGATAAACAATCGGAAGATCCTGCTTTATCATTTCTTTTACCTTCGCTTCAAGCTCAGCAATATCAAAGCTCGGCTTTTTTTCGGGGAAGGTGATGGTGAATCCGTGCTTTATGTCGGCGTGGCCGCAACGTGCGAGATCCTCCTTGGGTATGCAATATTCACACAGATCCTCGGCAGTATGTGCCATTAAACGGTAAGGCAGTGATTTATACACCACGTTTTTAATCTCGTCCGGCTCAGGACCAAACAGGGTCGGCCTCGATATAAGAATCTCCTCTCCCGCACCGATCAGAAGATTAGCATTATAGCCCAAAAGGGGATAGATGAGATCAAAATGCTCAACGACCACTCTCTTACCGTTGTGCAACGCATCGTTAATAGCCTCCGCCAAAACGCTCATTTGCGTAAATGCGTTCTCAAAACGGATATCGACGTGATAGGTGTGGTGAGAGAAAAAGCCGGTTTTCGAGTTGCATTCAAGCAAGGGGAGAGGGCGTACGTATACACCGTCATCGTCGTTGGTAAGCTCAAGACCCGGGAACATACCTCGGAGCAAAGCGCTTTTTCCTGCACCCGCATCGCCGATGATGCCGATGAGCTTGTCAAACGGTGAAAGATACAGCTGTGCAAAATGCATACCGAGTGCGTACATTCTGTTGTATCCTCTCGGTGCAAAATAGCTACTGATTATATGTGATTCCAAACGTTCTTGCATAAAAAACCTCCATTCTGTCGCCGAAAAGAGAGGCGACGTCAAAAAATTTTAATGAATTTTTAATTTATATAACCCTTTGCTTTCAAATAATCAATTGTGCTTTGGGGAAGAAGGGGTGAGAGGGAATCTGCTTTTCCCTCTGAAATAAGCTGCCGAACCTTGCTTGCGCTTATTGGTTCGCCCGCAGATTTTACACGCTCTATTTCTTTTAAGACGACGCCTCTTTTTGGCAGATGCTTTTTAAGAGCTTCGTTGTACGTAGCCGTGAGAGGTGAGAGCGGCTCGCTTCCAACGTATCGGTGCGTGATTTTAAAGCTTGGAACGAAGTGCTTGACAAAGACCTCCACGTCCAAAAGGCACTGTACGTCGGAAAGATTTTCACGGTTCTTTAAAAAGTAGGAGGGAAAGGTTGCGGATGATATCAAATAAGGACCTGTAGGCACGACGCATACGTTTGACAAATGGCTTGTCCCCAGCTTGACCATCTCCATTCTGTCCTTTGCGGAGAATTCGCTTCTGTCCTCGGAAAGCACGAATACGTAGACAAAATCGCATTCGCCTGCGGCAAGCTCGACGAGATGTCGGTGCCCAAGCGTGAATGGGTTGCAGTTCATCACGACGGCTCCAACGCTTCCTGAGGTATTTGTGTGGGGCAGGCTGTCAATGAAATGCTTGATGCCGTCCTTTTTATCCTCTGTTAACAGCACCTTTTCGGTTTTTGCTACGGGGTAGAAAAAGAGAGAGGAGAAGATTTGCTCGTTTTGGGGCTTTGTGTAGAGAAACAGAGTGCGATGCCCGTCGAGAAAGGCGTCTCGTCTTAACTCGCTGATTACCGTTGACATAAGATCCTCACCACGGCGGGAAGCGGCGGTTGCTATCAGCTTCAGAACATTATTATACCTTGATCCCGTTGCGACAAGCTCCTCACCGTCCCAAAGCAGGACGGTTCTTTCTATGAGCGGATCCTTTGTCAGCTCCGCCTCCGATATAAGACGCTCCCATTTTTTCAAATTGGCACAAGAGAGCTGTGAAACAACTTCAGTATACATTAAAATCATCTCCCAAAAGATTTCTAATTATCATTATACACTATGCGGGGGAAAAATGGAAGTGATTTTCAAAAAGTTTTAAAAAAATCAATAATTCTTGAATTTACATCTTGCATTTTTATATGATTTGATATATAATTTTAAGAAGAATGCTGATGAAATGACGTTTTTTAACGATTTGCGTGGAAACGGCGTCGATATTTCATCGTGCGTAGTTCTAAAAAGGAGCTTTTATAAATGAAAATTTTAAAGTGTGCTTCTGCCGGAACGATGGAATCAAGTGATGTCTACGTGGAAATCGAGCCGAATGCGGACGATCTCAACATCAGTCTTGAATCCGTGGTGGAAAAGCAGTTTGGAGAAAAAATCAGAGCGGTTGTCAAGGATGTTCTTTCAGAGCACGGAGTTGATTCCGCCTCGGTTCGTGTGATTGACCGAGGAGCCTTGGAGTGTGTAATCCGTGCGAGAGTAGAGACCGCAATTCTTCGCACAGGGGAGGAATAATCGATGCGACGCAGCTTGTTGTTTTTACCGGGTAATAACCCGAATATGCTGATCAATGCAGCCTGCTTGCTTTCAGATGCTGTGATATTTGACCTTGAGGATGCGGTCTCGCCCGCAGAGAAGGATGCGGCGCGTATTTTGGTGCGTAACACTATGAGGTATACAGACCTTTCTCTGTGCGAGGTGATAGTCCGTATAAATTCGGTAGACACACCTTATTGGAAGGCTGATATTGATGCCATTTTGCCGGAAAAGCCGAGTCTTATTCTGCTTCCCAAAGCTGCGACAGCAAAGGACGTTCAAACGGCATCTGATTATATGGCTGAGGTTGAAGCACGTCTTGGTATGAAGATCGGTACGGTGGGAATTATGCCGCTTATTGAAACTGCACTCGGTGTTGAAAATGCGTTTTCTATCGCATCGAGCGAGCGTGTGTGCGCACTTTTCCTTGGCGGCGAGGATCTGACGGCGGATTTGCAATGCAAGCGTACCAAGGAGGGCAAGGAAATCGAATACGCCCGTACCCGACTTGTGGTTGCCGCAAGAGCTGCGGGAATAGACGTATACGACACGCCCTTTACCGACGTTAATGATGACGAGGGCATCGTCACTGATGCGATGCTTGCCAAGAGCCTTGGCTTTACGGGAAAGGCATCTATATCCCCAAGGCACGTGGAAGCCATCAACAACGTTTTCAGTCCGACAGTGGCTGAAATTGATTACGCTTACGAGGTAATTGATGCAATCCGTTTGGCAAAGTCACAGGGTAAGGGTGCAATATCCTTGCGTGGCAAAATGATTGATGCACCTATTGTTGCCCGTGCTGAACGTACCGTGGCTATGGCAGTGGCACTCGGAATGGCAAGGGAGGGTGAAAATGAATAAGACTGTTAAAAATATACGTGAAGCTATTGAGCTTTGCGGACTGAAGAGCGGTATGACCGTATCCTTTCATCACCATCTTCGCAACGGCGATTACGTGCTTAATATGGTTATGGACGAGATAGCGGCACTTGGAATACGTGATATCAACGTAAACGCAAGCTCACTCTTTGACGTACATATGCCGCTCCTTGAGCACATTCGCAACGGCACGGTCACAGGAATAGCAAGTAATTATATTTCATCAGGTCTTGGCAGAGCCTTTTCCGAGGGAATTATGGAAAAGCCGATCGAATTTCGTACACACGGAGGCCGTCCTACCGATATTGCACTCGGAAGAACGCCGATTGACGTGGCTTTTATTGCTGCACCTACGGCGGATACGATGGGAAATTGCTCCGGTAAATACGGAAAATCTGCTTGCGGAAGCCTTGGATATGCATTTGCGGATGCAATGTATGCAAAAAAGGTTGTAGTTATAACCGACAACCTCGTACCGTATCCGATGCAAGGATGGTCGATTTCCGAAAATTACGTAGATTTCGTCGTGTCGGTTGAAAATATAGGAGATCCAAAGGGCATCGTTTCGGGAACCACGAGGATCACCAGAGATCCCGTTGGACTTGTTATGGCGGCAAGCGCGGCAAAGGTGATTGAGGCGTCCGGGCTTCTTAAGGACGGCTTTTCGTTCCAGACCGGTGCAGGAGGTGCGTCGCTTGCTGTTGCAAAGTTCCTTAAAGATATTATGCTAAGAGATAATATAAAGGGAAGCTTTGGTCTTGGCGGAATTACCGGATATATGGTGGATATGCTAAGAGCAGGATGCTTCCGCAGCTTGCTTGACGTACAGTGCTTTGACCTTAGTGCAGTTGAATCGCTCAGGGACGATCCGAGACATCAGGAGATTTCCTCGTTGCAATACGCTTCGGTCCTCGGACGCAGTGCTGCGGTTGACAGCCTTGACGTGGTTATACTCGGAGCGACTGAGATTGACACGGACTTCAACGTCAACGTGCATACCGATTCAAACGGCTACATTATGGGTGGCTCGGGAGGACACAGTGATACTGCGGCAGGAGCAAAGCTGTCTATGATTATTGCACCGATGTTCCGAGCGAGATTGCCTATTGTGACCGAGCGTGTTAACTGTATCTCAACTCCCGGCAAAAGCATTGACGTTCTCGTCACGCAGGGCGGTATTGCCGTAAATCCCAGAAGAGAGGATCTTCGTGAACGTCTTTGTTCGGCGGGACTTCCGGTGATTGATATTAACGACCTTAAGGCAAAAACCGAACGGATTACGGGGGTTCCCCAAAAAATCAAAAAGGGCAACAAGGTCGTTGCCAACATCATCGGAAGAGAGGGAGACCTGCTCGACCGTATATATAACGTTTCTAAATAAGATTAAATTAAAATTTAAGAAAAGAAGAAATGACAGTGAGAGAAATCAAAGCAACGCTTATCACAGAAGCGGTAAAGAAGATGTGTGTGAAAGCCAACTGTCACTTAACCTGTGATGTTAAGAACAGCATCAAAGCTTCCTATGAGCAAGAGGACTGGCCGGGGGCAAAGGAAATCCTTGAGAGAATTATCGAAAATTTTGAGATTGCAGACAGCAAAAATCAGCCCGTATGTCAGGATACGGGAGTGGCTTGCGTCTTCCTCAAAATAGGTCAAGACGTTCATATCGAGGGTGATTTGACGGAGGCTATAAACGAGGGAGTGCGTCAAGGATATACCGAGGGGTATTTGCGTAAGAGCGTCGTCGGTGACCCGCTCAACAGAGTGAATACAGGGGACAATACGCCCGCAATGATCTATTACGATATAGTCCCCGGAGATCAGGTTGAGATCACTGTAGCTCCCAAGGGCTTCGGCAGTGAAAATATGAGCAAAATCGCAATGCTTCGTCCCTCCGACGGGATGCAGGGTGTTATAGATTTTGTATGCAAGACGGTAGAGGAAGCGGGTCCCAACCCTTGCCCTCCCATCGTAGTGGGCGTTGGAATCGGCGGAACGTTTGACAAGGCGGCTTTCCTTGCAAAGAAGGCATTGCTTCGTCCTTTGGACACAAAAAACGAGAATCCGTTTTATAGTGAACTTGAAAAGACCCTTCTTGAAAAAATCAATTCACTCGGAATCGGACCGCAGGGCTTCGGAGGCAGAACCACGGCGCTTGCGGTGAATATCGAGACCTTCCCGACGCATATTGCCGGACTTCCTGTGGCTGTCAACATCAACTGCCACGTAACAAGACATATTACGGAGGTGCTGTGATTATGCAGATCAAAATAAAAACGCCGCTTACAGTCGAGGATGCGAGAAAATTAAAGGCGGGAGACAGCTGCCTTATCTCGGGTGTCATCTACTCTGCAAGAGATGCGGCACATAAAAGGCTTTGTGAGCTTGTCGCAGAGGGCAGAGAGCTTCCTTTTGATATAAAGGACAGCATCATCTATTTTGTAGGCCCTACGCCCGCAAAGCCGGGTGAGGCAATCGGATCGGCGGGACCTACCACCTCGTACAGAATGGACGCTTACAGCCCTACGCTCATAGGACAAGGTCTTACAGGTATGATCGGAAAGGGAAAAAGAGGCCCGGAGGTCATCGATGCTATGAAGGAAAACGGCGCTGTGTACTTCGGCGCAATCGGCGGATGCGGCGCACTTCTTGCAAGCTGCATTAAAAAGGCTGAAATCGTGGCTTACGAGGATCTTGGTGCAGAGGCGGTACGCCGTCTTGAGGTAGAGGATTTCCCGGCAATCGTCATTATTGATTCCTATGGAAACAATCTTTACGAAACGGGAAGAGAGAAATATCTCGAAAAGCAAAAATGCGAAAAGCATTGATTTTTAATCAGGTAAATTTATTTTAAATATAAATTAAAAACATTTTTATTTTTTGTTTTGAGGAGGATGTGTTAATGAGCGAAAACAAGAAAAAAGTGTTGGTAATCGGAGTAATCGGTGCTGACGTTCACGCAGTTGGCAACAAAATTCTTTACCACGCTTTCACACAAGCCGGCTTTGAGGTTGTCAATCTTGGAGTTATGGTTTCTCAGGAAGAGTATATTGCGGCGGCTATTGAATCTAATGCCGATGCTATTGTGGTCTCTTCACTGTACGGTCAGGGCGAGCTTGATTGCCGTGGACTGAGAGAAAAATGCGACGAGGCGGGACTTAAAAATATTCCCCTCTTGGTTGGCGGCAACATTGTTATTGGAAAACAGAAATTTGAGGACGTTGAAGAGAGATTTAAGGCAATGGGCTTTGACCGTGCTTTCCCTCCCGGAACGTCACCGGAGACGACCATAGAGGCTCTTCGTGAAATTTTTGAAAGCGGGCGGTAAAGCGACGTGAAGAACGTATTGCTGATTGATTTTGGCAGCACATATACAAAACTTACGGCTGTTGATATCGAGTCAGAGAAAATACTCGGAACGGCATCGTCCTTCACAACCATCGAAACAGATATCAACGACGGCTTGGAGAACGGTATACGTATTTTAGAGGCCAAGATTGGCAAGCTGGAATATGATGCTTGCTATGCCTGCTCCTCCGCAGCGGGCGGCTTAAGAATGGTTACAAGCGGTCTTGTCCCCGAGCTTACGGGAGAGGCGGCAAAGCTGGCCAGTCTCGGCGCAGGTGCCAAGGTGGCGGCGGATTATGCCTTTGGGCTTCTGGAGGAAGATCTGGAAGACATCGTTGCTGCCAAACCAAGGCGGGGCGGAGCCATGTCGGTCTGTGGG
>JAZOQA010000016.1:0-22839 GCA_045655765.1 Eubacteriales bacterium
ATTCCAGAAGGAGAGAGCAGAGCTTGCTCTTGCTTTTGAGGTTTTCGAGAGCTTTGCAAGGCTTTCGATGCAGTCTATTTTGCCTTCCTTCTCTATAAGAGCGAGTAGTACGCGAAGCTCCTCGCGCGACGCCTCTTGGAAGGCTTCCTTATCCGTGACGGATAGGGAATAAATATCGTAAGCTAACATATCAGTCACAGTCTCCGCTATTAGTTTTTAATTCGTAGCACAGCTTCATTAAGGAGTCTCCGAGGTGTATATTCTCAACGATTACGTTCTTCTCAGGTATCTTAAGCTCCATGTTTGCGAAATTCCAAATGCCCGTGACACCTGCGTCTACCATAACGCGAGATACATCGTGGGCGGCTTCCTTCGGTACGGTAAGCACCCCGATATCCACTTTTTCTTTTTTGCAGAAGTCAAAAAGCTCCTTTATATCGTGAACGGGTATGCCGCATATCTCGGTGCCTATAATGTCCGTGTTTACGTCAAACATCGCGACTCTTGCGACGCCGCGTCTTTCGAACATATGAGTTGCGGCGAGCGCTTTGCCTAAATTACCGGCTCCTACGATTACCGCCTTGTAGCCCTCGTTCACACCGAGAAGCTCGCTTATTTTTCCGTAGAGATATTTAACGTTATATCCGTAGCCCTGCTGACCGAAGCCGCCGAAGCAGTTGAGGTCCTGCCTTATTTGCGAGGCGGTGAGCCCCATAAGCTCGGACAGCTCTGCGGAGGAGATGCGAAGCTTTCCGTCCCTCAAAAGCTCGCCGAGGTATCTGTGATAGCGGGGCAGTCTTTTTATAACGGCAGAGGACACCTGTGTCCTTGATTGACCTGTTGATATTTTCTTTTCAAACGTGCCGTGAATTTTATCTATGCTTTCCATTTTTGTTGCCTTTCCTTTTTAAAATGGGGAGTCGAGTGCGCTGGCATTGAGGGATGCGTCACAGATCTTGCCCGAGATGTAGTCGTAGTAGCCTTGTGCGGCAATCATTGCCGCATTGTCCGCGCAGAGCGAGAGCGGAGGAATGAAGAGCTTTACTCCGTGCTTTGCGGTAATCTCTGCGAGTCTTTTTCTTAGATGAGAGTTTGCCGCAACACCGCCCGCAACCGCAAGGTCGCACCCCGGGTTTCTTTCAAGTGCCTCGGAGACCTTTAATACAACCGCCTCGGTTGCCTCGTATGTGTACCGTGCGGCAAAGAGTGCGCGTGGCAAGGGTTCTTTGTTTTGCTCATATCTGTGAAGAAGATTTATTGCGGCGGTCTTTAATCCCGAGAATGAAAAGTCGAGCGAGCCGTCACGCAAAGCGGGAGAGGGCAGATTAAACGTGCCGCTTTTGTACGCTTCTGAGGATTTATATTTTTTATAAAAGTCGTCCTCACATCCCACAGCTTCTATAAAGCCCTCTCTTGCCAAGCGGTCGAAGCCTGCTCCTGCTGGGTAGGGAATACCTATTATTCTTCCGATTTTATCGTAGGATTCACCTATTGCGTCGTCTCTTGTCGTTCCTATCGGACGCATAACGGTGTAGCTCTCCGCCTTATAAAGCGCAGTATGTCCGCCCGATACGGCGAGAGCTATATAAGGCGGGCGAGGCACGTTTCCGTCCTCGTCGAGATAGCAGGCGGCAATGTGTCCCTTTATATGGTCCGTGCCTACGAGCGGAATGCCGTTTGACACAGCCAGAGCCTTTGCAAAGCTCACACCGACGAGCAAAGCACCTATAAGCCCCGGGTTTGACGTCACGGCAATGAGGTCTATATCCTTAATTGTAAGCCCTGCTCGGTCGAGTGCCTCGTAGCTGATTTTTGAAATAGCCTCGGTATGCGCTCTGCTTGCGATTTCGGGCACAACTCCGCCGTAGAGCCTGTGCGTTTCGATTTGCGAAGCGACAATATTCGATTTTATGTGAAATTTCGAGCCGTCGTACTGTACAACGGCGGCACTCGTCTCGTCACACGAGCTTTCAAAAGCCATTATGTTCATATTCTGACAAAATCCTTTATGTATCCCCATAGGGCATTTTCATATCCAGAGGATTTGCTTTAAGCATAATTATCGCATCGTCCTCTGGGCTTCGGTAGTAATTTTTTCTAACCGATATTTCATCAAAGCCATAGGCTTTGTAAAGATTTCTTGCCGCTGTATTTTGCGACCTGACCTCAAGAAAGAGCGTTTCAAGACCTCTGCCTCTTTCGGTCTTTACGGAATAGTCGAGCAGGCGGTAGCCAATGCCTCTTTTCCGTCTTTTTGGAGTTACGGCTATGCGGTATATCTCACCCTCCGGTGGGATAAGCATTCCTATAACGTAGGCTAAAAGCTCCTCTCCGTCAAGGGCAACAAAGCACATACCGCCTCGGCATATACAGTCGCATACGGCACGCTCACTCCAAGCGTCGGAGAAAATTTCCGCTTCAAGCCTTGCTATTTTCGGTGCGTCAAGTGCTATGGCACGTCTGAATTCCATAGTGAATCAAAGCGTTTTCGCAAGCTCTTTTATAAAGCTGCGGAACTCCTCCCCGGTTTCGGGATGCTCAAGCCCCTTGACTACGTTAGCCTGTAAGAAGCCGAGCTTCGAGCCGAGGTCGTATCTCGTGCCCTCAAATTCAAGGGCGTAAATGCCGCCCTGCCGTGCAAGGGTTGCCATAGCGTCGGTGAGCTGGTATTCTCCACCCGCACCGGGCGTAAGGTTGTCAATGATATCGAAAACGTCGGGTGTTAAGAGGACACGGCCGAGAATGGAGAGGTTTGAAAATTCCTTGCCCGCCTCGGGCTTTTCTATCATATCCGTGCAGAAATAGGTACCCTCGTTTTCCGTCTTTTCAACCTTAAGCGAGGAGTATTTATGTACAAGCTCCCACCGCACCGGCTTGACGCCGACGACACTTTTTCCCGTTTTCTCATATACCTCTGCAAGCTGACGGCACACGGGTGTCTTTGAGAAGATTACGTCGTCACCGTAAAGCACGACGAACGGCTCGTCCCCAACGAAAGAGCGTGCACAGCCGACGGCGTGTCCAAGTCCCTTTGTGGACTTCTGACGCAAGAAGAAGACGTTGGCGATTTCCGCCATTTCTGCGAGCTTGTCCGCCTCGTCGTCACGCCCCTTTTGACGCAGAGCCTTTTGGTATTCGGGGGAATGGTCAAAGAAATTCTCCATTGCCTCCTTGCCTCTGTTTGTGATGATGAGCACGTCGGTGATTCCCGAGTCCACAGCCTCCTTAACGAGCGTATATATTGCGGGAATGTCCACAATGGGGAGCATTTCCTTTGGTACGGCGTGAGAGTAGGGGAGCATTCTTGTTCCAAGCCCCGCTGCAGGGATTATAGCTTTTTTTACTGCTTTGATTTCAGACATAGTTTTTCTCCTTTTTTAAATTAGCTTCATCAGCTCCGGAAGGAGCATATCAAGTGCTTCTTTGACGCTTTTTGCCTCGGGAGAGCAGCCTGCGGCTCTTACGTGTCCGCCGCCTCGGAATTTTGCCGCAACTGTGGCAACGTCCGCACCCGTGGAGCGTAATGACGCCTTTATCGTGCCCTTTTCGGTCTCTCTGATGACGGCGGAAATTTCCACTCCGGCAACCTCACGAACAACGTCAATAGCACATTCAAAGTGCTCCTCCTCTGTGCCAAGGGCGGCACGCTCACGGCACGTGTGAGTTGCAACGGCAATTTTCCCGTCGCAGAAAAGACGGATTTTAGACGCAATGTAGCCCTCTGCACGTAACTGCTCGGAGGTTTTGGTACAGAAGAGCTTGTGTGCAATTTCGCTATGGTCAACACCGAGCTCCAAAAGCTCTGCGGCAATTCTGAATGTTCTTGCACTTGCCGAGGAGTACCTGAAGCTGCCTGTGTCGGAGCATATTGCGGTGAAAAGCGGCTCGGCAATTTTCTTTGTCAGGATAATTTTTTCCGTCCTTACAAGCTCGCAAATTATATCGTAGAGTGCCTCGGCTGCACTCGATGCACCCTTTACAATGTAACTCGGTGCAAACGGCTCGCCAAGCTCGTGGTGATCTATCATAAGAGAAATACGAGGAGCAAAATCCACAAGCTCGCCAAGCTGCATAGGGGAGGCGACATCTACGCTGATTAGAGTTGAATTTTCAAAATTCTCTGCACGGGGCAGGTCATTTATGATAAATTCAAGCCTTTTCGGTATCTTGTCCGAGCAGGCATAGCGGGGATTTTTTCCAAGAGCACGAAAAACCTCTGCAAGAGCACAGGCCGTTCCGACAGTGTCTGCGTCGGGTCTTGCGTGCATAAATATTATGGGGCTTTCTGCGGTGAGAATTGTTTGTGCCGCTTCCCCTGCCTCAAGACTCTTGAACGCCATATTACACCTCGCCGCTCTGCTTTTTCTCGCTGTTTATCTCTTCGAGCAAGCGGGCGATTTTTGCTCCGTGCTCAATGGAGTTGTCCTTGACGAAATTAAGCTCGGGTGTAATTCTCAGATTGAGAGTTACGGCGAGGTGGTGGCGGAGCATTCCGGTGCATTTTTTAAGTCCGCGCTCCGCCTCCTTTGCGTCACCGATGCAGGAAAAGTACACCGTAGCATATTTTAGATCGGGGGCTACGTCCGCACGTGTAATGCTTATGAAATTGTTGACTACCATAGGCTCACGCACCTCACCGAGTGCTATTGCAAGCTCCTCTGCAACTGCGTCGTTTATTCTGCCACGTCTGTATTTTGCCATAATTTTAAACATCCTTTCGGTTTCTTTTTCAAAGAAAGACCGTAGCTCCGTAGCCGTCTGATACGTGCTTTGCAATTTCGGACGCTCCGATTTTTGCCGAATTTACGGTTTTTACTTCGTTTAATATTTTATTTATTTCGTTTTCAAAATGTGAAAAATGAGTGCATCCGAGTATAAGAGTGTCCGCTCCGTGCTCGATAGTCGGCATAAGGGCACGTAAAAGCTCACGCCGCATTTCAGACGTGAGTACACCGTCTTTTACAAGCTCCTCGGCAAGACCCACCAGAGGCTGTGCCGCCGTTGTCGTAACTGAAAAGTCACCGAGAAGTTCAAGTGCGTTTTTAAACACGCCACTTATCACTGTATGCTCGGTTGCTATGACGGATATTTTTCCGTTTTCAGTTAAATCTGCCGCACACCTTGCCGTCGGAGCAATTATAGGCACGGATATCTCACGCACCTCTCGGGGAAGCTCTTGCCATACTGAGCTTGCGGTACAGCACGCAATAAGCACCCGCTCCGCACCCGCCTCGGCAAGGCGAGTGATTGCCCTTGCCGAGAGGGATATAATTTCGCTTTTGCTCTTTGTTCCGTAAGGGGCGTTTTCTCTGTCTGCAAGGAATACTGCGTCTGCAAAGGGACAGAGGGTGCGAAGCTCGGAAAGAGCGGCAAGTCCGCCCGCCCCACTGTCGAAAATACCTATCACGGGTTGCCTCCGACAGCGTCGTCTATAAGACCGTTTATAAGCTCGAAGGCTCCGATGCCCAGCCCGCCGATAAGAGTAGGGTAAAGGCTTGCCTCGGTCATACCGGGTACCGTGTTTATTTCGTTGAAATAAAGCTTTCCCTCAGAGAGGAAAAAGTCTATGCGGGAGATTCCTCGAAGTCCGAGCCGCTTTGCAAGCATTGCTGAGTGTGCGATTATTTCCTCGGAAATTTGAGGGTCTAAATCCGCCTTTGAAAGGACGGTGGCACGACTGTTTTCCCCGTATTTTTCGGAGTAATCGTAAAAGCCTCCGTCACAGCGAACTTCTCCGGGAGGTGTAAAATATACTTTACCCTGAAATTCAAGGAACGCACATTCAAGCTCCCTTGGCGAGTTAAGACACCTTTCGGCAAGCACTCTTTCTTTTCCTACCTCACACGCCAAGTGTAAAAGGTCGTAAAGCTCTTCTCTGCTTCTTGCAATTCCTGAGCCAATGGAGCTTCCAAGCCTTGCGGGCTTTATAAAAATCGGATAACCGAGCACAGCCTCGGCAAGGGAGACAAGCTCTTGGGTATCGCCTCCGTCATAGTAAAGCCACGGCACTGTGGGAATGCCCAAGCCCTCCGCAACGTGCTTCGTATAGCCCTTGTCGGAGCATACGGCACTCGAATACGTATCACAGCCTACAAAAGGAATTTTCAAGGTCTCAAGAAGCCCTTGGATTTTTCCGTCCTCGCCAAAGTCGCCGTGCAAAAGAGGAAATGCCGCATCCAAACGTATAAATTTTCTTTTTAACAAGATGCCGCTGACACCACGTTTTTTGGTGAGGCTGACGCTTAAACTTGAATTTTTCTTTTTAAGAAACCATTCTCCGTTTTTGTCAATGAAAACGGAAAGAGGCTTGAATTTACGTCTGTCAATGTTTTTTAAGACGAACTTTGCTCCAAGCACGGAAATATCGTGCTCAAAGCCCTCGCCGCCGAAGATTACGGCGACGTTTTTCGGCTTCGCTTTGCTTTTCTTCAATTACATCACCTCAAGCGTATTATATGCCCTCCGGTGACGAAAGGTTATTTCAATTTTAATATAGCGAGCCTGTCTTGGGACGAGTAGTCCTTGATTATTTCACAACTCATTCCGTTTTCTTCTGCAATAAGTCGGAGAATATCGCCCTGGTCGAAGCCTATTTCATAGAGAATGAAGCCCTCAATATCTATCACGCCCTTGTAAAGTGCCGTAAGACGGCGGTAAAAATCCGCTCCGTCCTCTCCGCCGACGAATGCGATTTTAGGCTCAGCGGCAATTTCAGGAGCAAGGGTCTGGTATGACGAGCAGCTTACGTACGGAGGATTTGAAAGCACAGCGTAAACCGGTCGGCTTATAGCCTCACAAAGTACGTCGGCACAGATAAAATCTATGCGGTCCTTAACACCGTTTGCCTCGGCGTTTTTTTGGGCAAGGGCAAGTGTATCCTTTGAAATATCAACGGCGTATGCGTGGGAGCATTTGCTGTTCTTGAGTACGGATACGGCAATACAGCCTGAGCCTGTGCAAAGGTCAAAGAAGCTTGAGCCGCAGGGCAAATTTTTCACGGCATAGTCCACGAGCAGCTCGGTCTCCTGCCTTGGAATAAGACAAGAGGGGTTGACGACATATTTTTCTCTATAAAAGTATGCATAGCCGAGGATGTATTGTAGCGGCTCTCGCTCTTTTCGTCTCATAATAGCAGCCCTTGCTTCTTCTCCAAGCGTAGTGGCACTTGGTATGGGGCAATTTCTCGGCACGCCGTCAAGTGCCTCCATTATTTCTCTTACGTCGTGTGATGCATCCTCGACGCCTGCACAGGTGAGCAGAGCTACCGCTTCCCCAAAGGTCATTCAGATGCCTCCGTTACACTGTCACAAGCGGGTGGGATGGAGGGAACGGCCATATTCTTACCGAGGCTTTCTTCGGGCTCGGTTGCTTCTTCGTTGCCGTTTGTGGGGGTGGCTTCGGGCTCGGTTGCTTCTTCGTCGCCGTTTGTGGGGGCGGCTTCGGACTCGGTTGCTTCTTCGGCGCTGTTTGTGGGGGCGGCTTCGGACTCGGGATTTTCCTCTGCTTTAGGCTCCCACGGACGTGCAAGACGGAACTGCTCAAATTCGGGATATTCGTCTGAAAGAGCACATTTAAGCGAAATTATTGCAACCTCAAGCATATCCTCAGACGGTTCCTTGGTCGTTATACGCTGAACCCAAAGACCGGGGGCGGAGAGGATACGGGTAAATACGTTGTTGTGCTTGCCTGCAAGCATTATAATTTCATATCCGATACCCATAACCAGAGGGAGCAGGGCAATTCTTATTGCGGTATAGGCAAACGTGCCGATGTCCTTGAATATAATTCTGACGAACAGGCCTGCAATTATTCCTATGAGTATCATAAAGAACATAAAGCTCGTGCCGCATCTTGGATGAAAACGTCTGTGCTTCATCGCATTTTTTGGAGTAAGCTCGTCCCCCGCCTCAAAGCAAGCGATGGACTTATGCTCCGCTCCGTGGTACATAAACGTGCGGCGAATGTCCTTCATAAGCGAGACAAGCAAAAGATAAATGATGAAAATCAATATCTTAAATAAGCCCTCGATAACAGCCTCCCACATTCCAAGTCTTACGTGACTTGAAATAAGGTCTGTAAATAGGTTTGGCAGATAAATGAACAGAACCACGCATAGGGCAAGACCCAAAACGGTTGCAATAGTCATAATTGCACCGATGAGCCTTGATTCCTTTTTCTTGCCCTCTTTGGTTTTCTTATTTTCCTCTCCCTCAAGGTCGAGTGCTTCTGCGGAAATGCCGAGAATTTTAACGGAAAGAATCATCATTTCGATGAAATTTATAACTCCCCTTAAAAGAGGAATATTGAGGAATTTATGCTTTTTTCTTACAGAGACAAAGCTCCCCTCGGTAACTACAAGAGAGCCATCCTCCTTGCGACACGTGGTGACGGTACGCTCACCCGCCTTCATCATAACGCCCTCTATTACTGCCTGTCCTCCGACCTTTCCGAGGCGGCAGGAGCTATTTTCACAAGCCTGCTTCTTCATATCGCTGTGTCCTTAAATTAAATAAAATAATATTCATATATCTATGATTATTTCATTATAACATATCTTCACGCAAAAATAAACAGTTTTTTGCAAAGTTCACAATTTGTTATTATTTACATATCTGCCTTTTTCTTGATGCTTATAAAATTGATTGTGATAAAACTGCTGTAAAAAATAGAAAAGCGGGAGATTTGATGTGAAAAAGGCATACAGACTCACGCCCTATCCTCACGAATGTATCCGAGGCGGTGAAGGTCTTGAAAATTTTGGAAAGAGGACAGGGGACAGCTTCTTTATTCCGTGCGGTGCTGGCGAGGCTTTCGTGTCTGGAGAATGCAAAATTATCACCGTGACGACACCGCAGCTCAAAAAGGGACACGGTTTTTGTGAATAATTCTGCCATTTTCGGAAAATAATACCCTTGTCACAAACCGAAAAAGGAGGATTTTCTAATGACGCTGACGCAAAAAGAAACGACACTTTTGAACGACCTCAAATCGCAAGAGCAGCTCTGTATAGACAAGTACACCGAATATGAATCCAAGGCGTGCGACCCCGCCCTCAAGACCATATTCGGAGACATCAAGAAGACCGAGGAATCTCACCTTTCCACAGTCACGAGAATACTCGGTGGCGAGGAAGTGAAGATGCCCTCTGAGGCACCCCCTGCAAAGAAAGCACAGTGTGCTGAGTCTACCTGCTCTTTAGAATCGAAGAAGGCGGATGCATATCTTTGCAAGGACGCTTTGGCGACGGAAAAGCACGTCTCCTCGCTTTATAACGTAAGTATATTCGAGTTTTCATCCCCCACGCTTCGTGATACTCTTGCTCACATTCAAAAGGAAGAGCAGAATCACGGACAGACGCTTTACTCTTATATGTCTACGAACAATATGTACTCGTAATGTTGCCTTAGCCTAAAAAAGAGATGTAACCGTGGCATTTTTGCTATGTCGATTGCATCTCTTTTTGGTTTTTAAAAATCAACACGGGATAGGACGTTTGATAATAAATGTAAATTACAGTTAACAAAAAACGCAGAGGTATTTAAGCTTGTGAATCATTCTAAAAACGGGCTTGTGAATTATTCCAAAAACAAAACTATTGACATTTTTAGTCGAAAGTGTTACAATTAATTTGTTATTGAATGTTTTGCCGTTTTTGGGACACACCGTTAGGGGTGTCTTGTTGCGGTGCCGCTCCTTTCGCACGTAATATTAGCGGGGCATTATCAAACACCGCCTCAGAGCTTTTTATTTAAGGAGGCAGAATGGATTTTTATGGATAATTTAAACAGCGAATTACAACAGCAGCAGCCCGGCGTAGACGTTTCAGTTATAATTCCTATTTACAACGCTCACGATTATCTTGATGAAGCTCTTAAAAGCATACTAGCACAGGATTTTGAAAGCTTTGAGGTTATTTGCGTTGACGACGGCTCTACCGATCGTTCTCTTGACATTATTAAAAAGTACAAGGAAATCAGCCCGAAGATCAGAATTATTACAGAGAACAACGCAGGACCTGCCACAGCAAGAAACAAGGGCTTGTCCCGTGTAAGAGGAAAGTACGTCATCTTTCTTGATGCGGACGATTTTTACGAGCCTACCCTCATCTCGTCTCTTTACAGTGCGGCTGAAAATTTAAGCCTTGACATTGCTGTTGCAAACTTTGATATTTACAATACTCGCCGCGCACGCTTCGAGCATAATATTGAAAGCGACCATTTCGACCTTTTGAACGACGGACGTGTGGTCTCAAAGAACGAGTATCCCGATTACATACTTCAGTGTGCAACGGGCTACGTTTGGAACAAGATGTTCAAGCGTGATTTCCTGCTTGAAAACGGGATTGCGTTCAACACCTCCTTAAGAATTTTCGAGGACGTTTATTTCGTGACGACCGCCTTTGCGACAGCGTCGAGAATATCAAAGGTTCCCGAGGTGCTTGTACACCATCGCATTTATTCAGAACAGTCTCGCCCGAAGATGTTCAAGAAGTACTACACCGACGTTCCCGTAGTTTATGAAGAAATCAAGAAGTTCCTTATGCACAGAGGTGCTTATGCACCTATCGCTACGTCTTTTATGAATCTTTCCGCAAGCCGTTGCTACAAGATTTACAACATTCTTTGGAAGGATGCAAAGGAGACGTTTTGGAATCTTTTGCACGAAAAATATTCACAGCTGCTCGGCTGGGGTGATTTCGACCCCTCAGAGGTGGAAAATCCGCATGTCAGGAGCTTCATAGCAAGCGTTTCACTCTACACTCACAAGCAGTTCGTAAAGCGGAAGAAGTCCTTGGCGGTGAACGAGGATTCTTACACCGAGCAGAAGTTCGAGCGTAAAAAGGCACTTGGCAGGTACCTTGACATTTTCCGCCTGAGAAAACGTTAGAGCTGCTTGTTTTGACTTAAAAAGCCCGTTTACCCCCACCCCGTGTTGAAAATAATTGAAAAACGCCCCCTGCTTCAAAAGGGAGCGTTTTTTGTTTTTTCGGGTACTTTTTGAATTTTGGTTGACTTTTTTATAAGATAATGTTATAATAATAAATAATATTATTTGCGAGCAGGGGCGTGCGGTGTACGCACGTTATTAAAATTGCATTTCAGGAGGAACGGCCGATGAGGGATATACAAATATTTTTGTCCACGTATAACGGCGAGAAATATCTCTGTGAGCAGCTTGACAGCTTCGTTGGGCTTTCAAATTTTGACAGAATAAAGGTCCTCATTCGTGACGACGGATCAAAGGACGGAACAAGAGCAATACTTGAAAAGTACAAAGAAAAGTACGGATTTGATGTTATTTTCGGTGAAAACGTCGGGCTTAATGCAAGTATGCACGAGCTTGTTTTACACTCAGACCCCGAGTGCCGTTATTTCGCATTCAGCGACCAGGACGACGTTTGGCTTGCGGACAAGCTTTCACGTGCTGTGGATATGCTATCGGGGGCGGAGGATTCCGACGTGCCGACGCTTTATGCGGCATCCTCGAGCATCACGGACGAGGAGCTTAATATCATCGGCGGGACGATGATACCTAAAAGAAAGCTTTCGTTCTACAATGCAATGGTTCAAAACGTGTGCGTCGGTCATACACAGGTGTGCAACCGTGCGGCAATAGAGCTTCTGAAGCTTGGACATTCCCCTGACGTTATGGTTATGGATTATTGGGTCTATACTCTTGTAAGTGCGACGGGGCGGGTTGTTTACGACCCCGTATACACCACGCTCTACCGCCAGCACGGCTCTAACGTCATCGGATATTCCTCATCAAGGTGGAGCAATCTTAAAAAGCGATTAGGTCGCCTGAAATCAAGACAGTCGGAAAAGAATACGAGGCAGCTCCGAGCATTTCTTCAGCTTTACGGCGATTATATTCCAAAGGAATTTCTTGCCGAGGCAGAGCGGTTTCTCAAGCGTCAGCGTAATTTCTTCACACGGCTCGGTTACATTTTTACAACAAAGGCGTATAGACAGTCCTTTTTGGAAAACATTATTTTCAGAATGATGTACCTTTTCGGACGGTATAAAATAACAAAATCAAAGGAGCGTGACAACAAATGAAAGGTATAATTCTTGCAGGCGGCTCGGGTACAAGGCTTTACCCACTTACTATGATTACCTCAAAGCAGCTTCTGCCCATATACGACAAGCCTATGATTTACTATCCCCTTTCAACACTGATGCTTGCGGGGATTAAGGATATTCTTATAATTTCAACACCGAGAGATTTGCCGAATTTCGAGGCTCTTCTCGGCGACGGCTCCGATTTTGGAATCAATCTTACTTACAAGGTTCAGCCCTCACCCGACGGTCTTGCACAGGCGTTTCTCATCGGTGAGGAATTCATAGGCGACGACTCGTGCGCTATGGTGCTTGGCGACAATATATTCTACGGAAACGGCTTTTCAAAAATGTTGAAGGAAGCTGCCCAAAACGCCGAGGCGTGCGGCAGAGCGTCTGTCTTCGGCTACTACGTTGACGACCCCGAGAGATTCGGCGTTGTGGAATTTGACCGGAGCGGCAGAGTCGTTTCGGTTGAGGAAAAGCCAAAGGAGCCGAAATCCAATTACGCTATAACGGGTCTTTATTTCTACGACAAAAGAGTTGTCGAATATGCAAAGCAAATCAAGCCCTCACAAAGAGGCGAGCTTGAAATCACCGACCTCAACCGCATTTATCTTGAGGACGGCACCCTCGACGTCAAGCTCCTCGGCAGAGGCTTTGCTTGGCTCGATACGGGAACAATGGACAGTCTTCTTGATGCGGCGAGCTTCGTGCAGATGGTTGAAAAGCGTCAGGGCGTGAAGATTTCCGCACCCGAGGAAATCGCTTATAAGCAGGGCTGGATCAGCCGTGAAAAGCTGCTTGAAAGTGCAAAGCGTTACGGCAAGTCTCCTTACGGGAAGCATCTTGAAAAGGTTGCGGAAGGCAGGTTAAAATACTGATGAAAATTCTTCTTGTGGGTGCAAAGGGTCAGCTCGGCACGGAAATTTTAAGGTGCTTTGAGCGCGGCTCGACGGAGCTTGGAATACCTGAGGTATTGAAGCAGGAAAACAATGTGCGTGCCGTCGACGTTGACGAGGTGGATATTTCAAATCTTGCATCTGTCAGACGCATAATGCAAAGCGACCGCTTTGATGCCGTAATCAACTGTGCCGCATACACCAACGTCAACAAGTGCGAGAGCGAAAGGGACGACGCATTCAGGGTCAATGCCATAGGTCCTCGCAACCTCGCTATTGCCGCAGAGGAGTGCGGTGCCAAGCTCGTTCACGTTTCCACGGATTACGTTTTTTCGGGTGACGGAGAGGTGCCGTACACGGAATACGACCTCCCCTCGCCAAGGAGCGTGTACGGAAAGACCAAATATCTCGGTGAGGATTACGTAAAGCAGCTTTCGACGAGGTATTTTATTGTCAGAACCGCTTGGCTTTACGGCTACTGTGGCAACAATTTCGTTAAAACGATGATTAAAATAAACACGGAAAACGGCAAATCGAGGGTGGTTTCCGACCAAAGAGGAAATCCGACGAATGCCGCCGACCTTGCACACCATATTCTGAAGCTTATTACTACCGAGGAATACGGAATTTATCACGCAACGGGTAAGGGAGAATGCTCGTGGTACGATTTTGCCAAAAAAATTGTGGAGCTTGCGGGGATTGACGCAGAGGTTTCTCCCTGCACGACAGATGAGTACCCCACCCCTGCAAGACGCCCCGCCTACTCGTCGCTTGACAATATGATGCTTCGCATCACAGTAGGCGATGAGTTCCGTCCTTGGGAGGCGGCACTCGAATGCTTTATGAAAAATTACCTCAAATAACACATAAGGAGCTATATTTTATGAAAATAATAGTTACGGGCGGAGCCGGCTTTATCGGCAGTAATTTTGTTTACTATATGCTGAAAAGCCACCCCACTTACAGAATTATCTGCCTTGACTGCCTTACGTATGCAGGAAATCTTGAGACGCTTTCAGAGGCGATGAAAAATCCTAATTTCCGCTTTTGCAAGGTTGATATAACCGACCGAGAGGCTGTTTATAAGGTTTTTGAAGAGGAAGGCCCCGATATGGTGGTCAATTTTGCGGCGGAGAGCCACGTTGACCGCTCTATTGAAAACCCCGGTGTGTTCTTAAACACCAACATTATGGGTACTGCCGTAATGATGGACGCCTGCCGCAAGTACGGCATAAAGAGGTATCACCAGGTTTCCACCGACGAGGTGTACGGAGATTTGCCTCTTGACCGCCCCGACCTTTTCTTTACGGAGGCTACGCCTATTCATACGTCAAGCCCCTATTCCGCCTCCAAGGCGTCTGCGGATTTGCTTGTTCAGGCGTATCACCGCACGTTTGGGCTTCCCGTGACTATTTCACGCTGCTCGAACAACTACGGACCTTACCATTTTCCCGAAAAGCTTATACCCTTGATGATAGCAAATGCTCTCCACGACAAGCCCCTGCCCGTATACGGAGAGGGCTTAAACGTACGTGACTGGCTCTACGTTGAGGACCACTGCCGTGCTATCGATTTGATTTTGCATAAGGGCAGAGTAGGCGAGGTTTACAACATCGGCGGACACAACGAGATGAGAAACATCGATATTGTAAAAATCATCGTAAAGGAGCTTGGCAAGAGCGAGGAGCTTATAACCTACGTCAAGGACAGAGCGGGGCACGATATGCGATATGCAATAGACCCGACCAAAATCCACAGCGAGCTTGGCTGGCTTCCCGAGACGAAATTCGCCGACGGAATTAAAAAGACTATAAAGTGGTATCTCGAAAACCGTGAGTGGTGGGAGAACATCATCTCGGGCGAGTACCGTGATTATTATGAGCGTATGTATAAGGACAGATAATTCCTAATCTGCTCCTGCTGACAAAAAAGACGAAAGAGGAAAACAAATGGGTAAATTCAAATTTGAGCCGACCGGAATTGAGGGGCTTTACGTAATAGAGCCTACGGTGTTCGGTGACGAGCGAGGCTATTTTATGGAAACGTATAACGAGGAGTTTCGCCCTTATATCAAGCATCTTGACGGCACGCCCTGTGACTTTGTTCAGGACAATCAGTCCCGCTCAAAGCGAGGAGTGCTTCGTGGACTTCATTTTCAGACTGAAAATCCGCAGGGCAAGCTCGTGCGTGTCCTTGAGGGGGCGGTATATGACGTTGCGGTTGATTTAAGACGCAAAAGCCCCACCTTTGGCAAGTCCTACGGGGTTTTGCTCTCCGAGGAGAACAAAAAGCAGTTTT
The DNA here is from genome assembly GCA_045655765.1 of Eubacteriales bacterium. Taxonomy (GTDB): domain Bacteria; phylum Bacillota; class Clostridia; order Oscillospirales; family CAG-272; genus UBA1740. Next base: position 15,260 of record JAZOQA010000016.1, read on the forward strand.
ACGTTCCCGAGGGCTTTGCTCACGGCTTCCTTGTCGTCAGTGATTATGCCACCTTTGCGTATAAATGCACACGCCTTTACGACCCGTCGGGAGAGGGAGGGCTTCTTTGGTCCGACCCCGCACTTGGTATAGAGTGGCCGACAGAGGGGCTTGAGGTATTGCTCAGCGAAAAGGATAAAAAGCATCCTACGCTTGAAAATTTGAATTTCGTGTTTGAATAAGAGGTGTTCGTTTTGAAGAAGAAGCTTTTGGTTTTTGGCGGATTTTTACTCTCGGCTCTGCTCGGTCTGTTCCTTGCGATAGATTATGACAAATCAGTGGGTAAAATTGCAGCCTTTGATGCGGTAACGTTCGTGCTTATGACGTTTTTGCCCTTTATTATAATTTGGGCGATAATCGAAACCGTTTTTGACAGACGTGCTTTCGTCAGGGACGTTCGTTCGCTCGGCAGATACAGATTTTTCCTTGTTGACCTTGTTGCAAGGGATATTAAAACTAAATACCGCCGCTCCACCCTCGGCGTGCTTTGGAGCGTTTTGAATCCGCTGCTTATGATGTGCGTTCTGACGGCTATTTTTTCCAAGGTGCTTCGCATAGACGTCACCGAATACGGCTATGTCGGAGGCTACCCGCTGTTCTATCTTTCGGGATACGTTATGTTCAATTTCATATCGGAGGCTACCAATTTCTCACTTGTTTCGATAATCAACACGGGTGGTCTTATAAAAAAGGTTTACATTCCGAAATACATATTCCCGCTTGAAAAGTGCTGCTATGCGTTTGTGAATATGTGCTTAAGCTTCGTTGCGTTTTTGCTTGTGTTCTTCTTTTTCCTCATCACGGGTATGAACGGAACGACACCCAGCACGTCTATGCTTACTATGCTGCTTGCCTTTGTGCCGATGATATATATATTCATTTTTGCATTCGGTATAGGACTTTTCGTGTCGGCGACGGCGCTCTTCTTCCGTGATATGCTTCATCTTTGGGGCGTATTCCTCTCTGTTTGGATGTACGCTTCTCCCATCATTTATCCTATGGAGTCCATTTCGGGTACTATAAGCAACATTCTTCGCTTGAATCCGCTTAAATATTATATTGATTATTTCAGAGCCGTGCTTATTCAAGGCAGAATTCCGGGGCTTGAAGAAAATCTTATGTGCATACTCTTTTCCGTCGCAGCGCTTGCACTCGGTATTTTGGTCTTCCGCAAGCGACAGGATAAGTTCATACTTTACATTTAAAGGGGAGGTGTCTTTTGTTGGAACCGAATATTGCCGTGCGTGTCGATGACGTCAAGATGTGCTACAATATGCCCACAGAGCGTGTCGATAACATAAAGGAATATATAGTAAAGCTTTTAAAAAGGCAGCTTCATTACAGAGAGTTTGTTGCCCTTGACGGTGTTTCCATTACAATAAGCAAGGGTGAAACCGTCGGAATCATAGGTCTTAACGGCTCGGGGAAAAGCACGCTTTTGAAGCTTATATCGGGCATTTTGAAGCCCGACAGAGGAAGCGTGGAGGTCAACGGTGTGATTTCCCCTCTTATAGAGCTTGGTGCGGGCTTCGACTTCGAGCTTACAACGAGGGAAAACATATTTTTAAACGGCTCCGTCCTTGGCTTTACCCGAAAGTTTATGAGGGAAAAGTATGATGAAATACTTGACTTTGCGGAGCTTCGCAGATACGAGGACGTTGCAATAAAGAACTTTTCGTCGGGTATGGTTGCAAGGCTCGGCTTTGCTATTGCGACGCTTGTAAACCCCGACATACTTATAGTTGATGAAATCCTTGCCGTAGGCGATGCTCTTTTTCAGCAGAAGTGCGAAAAGCGTATTGCCGAAATGATGGCGGCGGGAACTACGGTTATAATCGTTTCTCACACCATAGAGCAAATCGAAAGGCTCTGCAACCGTGTCCTTTGGATAGACAAGGGCAAGCAGATTATGCTCGGTGACACAGCAGAGGTTTGTGCGGAGTATAAGAAGCTCGGTGAGCAAAGAGAGAGGGAATCCCAAGAGCGTGAAGCAGAGCTGCGTGCTAAAAGGCAGGCGGAAATCGAAAGCGGAAAAAAGGACGACTGAAAGGATTGTTAAATGTCAAAAGAAAACAAAACCACAGCCAAAAAGGCATCATCCGGCAAGAGGCTTACTGATTTGACGTTTATAAGAATACCGGCAAAGGTAATCAAAAACATAAGACGCAAGGGACTGACCTATACTTTAAAGAAAATACGAAGCATTTTCAAAATGCGTAAATTCGTACTCAAAAGTGAGGACGAGGCACTTAAAGGCGGACCTGTAAAGGGCGATATTTTGTTCAGCATTATAGTTCCGCTTTACAACACGCCCCCCGTCTTTTTGAAGGAAATGATTGATTCTGTCAGGTGGCAGACCTACGAAAATTGGGAGCTTTGCCTTGCTGACGGAAGCGACACCGAGCATTCGTACGTCGGTGAATATTGCAAATCCTTGGCAGAAGAGGACTCCCGAATTAAATACAAGCTTCTCGAGGTCAATTACGGAATAGCAGGCAACACCAACGCCGCTATGGAAATGGCGTCGGGAGACTTTCTTGCACTCTTTGACCACGACGACAGACTCCACCCCGCAGCACTTGCAGAAATGGCAAGGGCAGCACGTGGCGGAGCGGATTTCATATATACGGATGAGGCGAAGTTTTTGAAGAACGAGAGGAAGGATGCATACGACTGCTTCTTCAAGCCCGATTTCTCACCCGATATGCTGAGAAGCTGCAACTATATTTGTCATTTTTCAGCTTTTTCACGTGAGCTTTACGGGGAGGTCGGCGGCTTTCGCTCCGATTTTGACGGAAGTCAGGATTACGACATAATTCTCCGCTTGACCGAAAAGGCAAAAAAGGTCGTGCATATACCGAAAATTCTTTATTTTTGGCGTTGTCACGCCGCCTCGGTTGCCTCTAATATTGCGGCAAAGCCGTACTGTATAATTTCCGCACACAAGGCTCTTGACGAGCATCTTAAAAGGGTTGGACTTCGTGGGGCGGTTGAGGATTCCTCTTACCTTTCGACTTATAAGATGAATTATGAAACAAGCCCCGATGCAAGGCTGTCGTTTATAGTCACCGCCGAGGGGGGCGGAGGGCGGCTTTCGGAATGCTTGGATGCGATTTATTCCCGCTCGGGTCTTCCCACAGCTCCTCAGGTTATCGTCGTTTCGGACGGCGTCGAGAGCACACAGAGTGCAGTAGGACGGGCAAAGGAGAAATATCCCGCCATCATCACAGCCTCTAAGAGTGACAAGGCGGGTTATGCGTCGCTATGCAACCTCGGTGCTTCCTTGGCTGACGGAGAATATCTGGTGTTCGTAAGCTCGGATGCCGTTCTTACGTCCCGGGGCTTTGCAAACGAGATGCTTATGTTCGCTCAAAGAGAGGACGTTGCGGCTGTCGGAATTTCAATATACCGCAAGGACAAAACCGCAGAGCACTGCGGAGTTATACTCGGAATAGACGGTGCCTGCGGCTACTCGCACAGAGGCTTTCCTTACGATGACGTCGGCTTCTTCTGCCGTATGACCTACGTTCAGAATTACAGCGCTGTCGCCTCGCTTGTTATGGCGGTACGGAGCGAGGTGTATAAGAAGCTCGGAGGCTTTTCGGAGGAGCTTGACACCCTTTGCGACGTAGATTTTTGTATAAGAGCTACCAAAAACGGATATAAAAACGTTTTCACTCCTTACGCACGTGCGTGTAATTTTGGAAAGCCGAGGCTCACGCTCGGGAAAATACCCGAAAAGGAAAAGGAGAGCTTCCGCAAAATCCACGCCGACGTGCTGGAGAGCTACGACCCGTATTACAACCCGAATCTCACGCTTCTTAGCGAGGATTTCAGCATAGGAAATTTATTGTATTAAGACACCCGTAGGATTTTTTGACGGGGTGTCACGCTTAGGGCGGCAATTTCCGCCCTTGAAGCTACAAATCAGTTAAACGTGAAAGGTGTGCCGCCGTGGAAAACGAAAAGAAACGCATTCTCGTTGTATGCCAGCATTTCTGGCCTGAAAATTTCAGAATCAACGACATCTGCGAGGGCTTTTGTGAAAACGAAATAGAAGTTGACGTCCTATGCGGCGAGCCTAACTATCCTGTGGGCGAGTGGTTTGAGGGGTACGGAGCGTTCAAAAGACGTGAGGAGAAATACGGAAAAATAAATATCTACCGCTCTCCCGAAATCAAAAGGGGAAGCAACTCGAATATCAGAATTTTGCTTAATTACCTCTCTTTTCCGTTTTTCAGCGCAAGGACGGTAAGAAAGCTTTATAAAAAGCACTACGACAGAGTTTTCATCTACTCGCTGTCCCCTGTTTATATGGGCAAGGCGGGACTTAAAATAGCCAAGAAAAAGAAAATCCCCTCCGTCACCTACGTTATGGACCTCTGGCCCGAAAATCTTTATTCCGTGCTTAATATTAAAAATAAGCTCTTACGTAAGATACTATATAAAACTTCTACTAAATATTATATAAAAACGGACAGGCTCATCTGTATGACCAAGCGGGCAAGACAGATACTCTCCGAGCGTACAGGCAAGAAAGAGGAGGATATTCTCGTTATGCCTCAGTGTCCGGAGAGGATATATGCAAAGGACGTACGTGACAGTCAGCTTGAAGAACGCTTTTCAGGTGGCTTTAATCTTGTCTATGCGGGAAACATAAGCCCTGCACAGGATTTTCCCACAATGATTGAGGCGGCAAGGCTTCTTGAGGCGGACGGCACCCCGGCAAGGTGGATTATAGTCGGCGACGGAATGTCACGCACAGAGGCCGAGCGGCTTGTTTCCGAGGCGGGGCTTTCACACCGCTTCTTCTTTGAGGGGATGAAGCCTATGGAGGACGTGCCGAAATACACTGCCTTGGCATCGGGTCTTGTTGCGTGCCTGAGGGCAAGCTCGCTTCTTGAATGCACTGTTCCCGCAAAGGTTACGTCTTATATTGCGGCGGGCAGACCTGTTTTGCTTGCTATGGACGGCGAGGCGGGCGAGATTGTGCGTGAGGGTGAGTGCGGCTTTACAGGCCCTGCGGGCGATGCGGTGGCACTTTACAAGAATATAAAGCGTCTTTACGAAATCGGACCTTTGGGAAGAGAGCGTCTTGGAGAAAATGCACGCTCCCTTTACCTTGAAGAGTTCGAGCGTGATAAGAATTTAAAAAAGCTGATAGAATTCATCTTTACGCCATAAAAAAACAATAAAAGGAAAGCTTTACTGATGAGAGTTTTGGTCATTGTTCCCGCATACAACGAGTCGGAGAACATCGAACGTGTGATAGACAATCTTACAGAAAACTACCCCGAATACGACTATTTGGTTGTCAACGACTCTTCGACTGACAATACGGAAGAAATACTGAAAACACGGGGGTATAATTATATCTCGTTGCCTACCAATCTGGGCATCGGCGGTGCTGTTCAATCGGGTTATATTTATGCAACGGAAAACGGATATGACATTGCGGTCCAGACCGATGGTGACGGTCAGCACGACCCCGCATATATCAAGGAGCTTATAAGGCCGATAATTGATGGAGAGGCAGATATGACAATAGGCTCCCGTTTTATTGAAAAGAACGGCTTTCAGACCTCGTTTATGCGTCGTGTCGGAATTAAATTCATAAAGCTCGTCATAAGAATGTGCTGCGGAACTAAGGTGACGGACACGACCAGCGGCTTCAGAGCGACGAGCAGGGAATTGAGTGCGTTTTTTGCAAAGGAATACGCACAGGATTACCCCGAGCCTGAGGCAATAGTGGCGGCGTCGCTCAACGGATTCCGTGTCAAGGACGTCGCTGTTGAAATGAGGGAAAGAGAGGGTGGAGTTTCCTCTATAAATGCTCTTCGCTCAATTTACTATATGATTAAGGTTTCGCTTGCTCTTGTAATCTTAAGGCTCGGAACAAGACGCAAGAGAGGTGGAAATAAAAAGAAAGCAAAGGAGAATTCCAAGTAATGAATCTTACACTTCAAATATTTTTTATTTCCTTTGCACTTGTGTTCCTTGCTATTGTTATAAGATACCTTGTAATTAAGAAGCTGAATTTGAAATATGCTCTCGTTTGGCTTCTTACGGCACTTGTCCTGCTCGTTTTGGCAATATTCCCGAAGCTTGCTATATGGACAGCAGAGCTTATCGGAATTAAGGACCCGACCAATGCGGTGTTTCTCTTTGCAATACTGCTTGCTTTTATCATCATTCTCACCTTGACGGCAATAGTCTCGCATATGAACAAGCGGATTTACAGAATCACGCAAATGCAGGCTATACTTGAAGGGAGAGTAAGAAAGCTTGAAGAGGAGCTTGAAGCATCAAAGTCCTCTGAAGAATAATTATATAAAATAAAATGGAATATTTTTGTAAAAACGTAAAAAAATATAAAAAAGCTATTGACAAAACCGTCTTTTGGTGATACAATAAGATGAAATGTGTAAAACGGGGTGTTTTATGCCATTTTTACTGTTTTGCACGCTATATACGCTCCATTTCGGAGTTTTATATAAATTTTAAAAGAAGGAGGAAAACTATGCCAACCTTTAACCAGCTCGTAAAGAAAGGACGTCAGGACAAGACCTATAAGTCTAAGTCTCCTGTTCTTCAAAGAGGCTTTAACGCTCTTCAGAACAAGGCTACCGACGTTTCTGCACCTCAGAAGAGAGGCGTTTGCACCAAGGTTACTACCGTTACCCCCAAGAAGCCTAACTCGGCTCTTCGTAAGATAGCGAGAGTAAGACTTACTAACGGAATGGAAGCAACTTCTTACATTCCCGGTATCGGTCACAACCTTCAGGAGCACTCAGTTGTTCTTATCCGTGGTGGACGTGTTCGTGACCTGCCCGGTGTACGTTATCACGTTATCCGTGGTACGCTCGATACTCAGGGTGTTGCAAACCGTAAACAGAGCCGCTCCAAGTACGGAGCAAAGCGTCCGAAGAAATAAGGTACAATCGGACGACAAATGTGCTTGCGTGCTGTGATGTTAAAGTTGTTTAGATTTTCCTAAACCCATCTATATTACAAAACCCAGCACTAACGAATTGAAATATATTCGAGTACCTATGATATCATAATTTAATGAAGGAGGGAAGTAAAGTGCCTAGAAGAGGTCAAATTTCCAAAAGAGACGTATTGCCGGATCCGCTTTACAATTCTAAGCTCGTAACCAAGCTTGTCAACAACGTTATGTACGATGGCAAGAAGGGCGTAGCTCAGAAGATTGTATACGAAGCATTCGCAATGATCGAGGCAAAGAGCGGCGAGAACGCACTTGACGTATTCGTAGCAGCTCTTGAAAACGTAATGCCCGTGCTTGAGGTAAAGGCTCGCCGTGTAGGCGGTTCCAACTACCAGGTACCTATGGAGGTAAGAGCAGAGCGCAGACAGACTCTCGGCTTACGTTGGATCATCTCGTATTCGAGAAACCGTGGTGAAAAGACCATGGCTGAAAGACTTGCAGGCGAGATTATGGACGCCAAGGCAGGTATGGGTGGTGCATTCAAGAAGAAGGAAGACACCCACAAGATGGCAGAAGCAAACAAGGCTTTTGC
>JAZOQA010000017.1:0-30984 GCA_045655765.1 Eubacteriales bacterium
TAGCCGGGGTATAAAACCAATTCATTGTCGGAGTCCAAAATGCTAAAAAACAGAGTAGTGAAAAACGCCTCGTGGATAATTGTCTGCAAGGTCATACAGGCGGTGCTGACGCTTGTTGTGACGATGCTTACGGCAAGGTTCCTCGGTCCGTCGGATTACGGGGTAATAAATTATGCGGCGAGTGTCGTTGCGTTCTTTGTCCCCGTTATGCAGCTTGGACTGAACTCGACGCTGGTGCGAGAAATTGTAGCCAAGCCCGAGCGAGAGGGCGAGATTATGGGTACGGCGGTAACTATGTCGTTTACCTCCGCACTCCTTAGTATGCTTGGGATTTTTGCATTCGTTTCCGTTGCAAATTCGGGCGAGAGGGAAACTATTATAGTTTGTGTGCTTTACGGCACGCTATTGATTTTCCAAGCCTTTGAGCTGGTACAGTATTGGTTTCAGGCGAAGCTTATGTCAAAGTTTTCGTCTATAAGTGCGCTTGTTGCCTTTGCGGCGGTTTCGCTTTACAAGATTTTGCTTTTGATTTGGGGCAAGGGCGTGTATTGGTTTGCCATTGCACAGTCTATTGATTATATAATAATCGCAGCAGCACTTCTGATTTTGTATAGACGAATATCACCGCAGCGAATGCGATTTTCGTTTATGACGGCAAGGGAGCTGTTTTCGAGCAGTAAATACTACATAGTATCGAGCTTGATGATAACACTCTTTTTGCAGACCGACCGTGTGATGCTGAAGCTTATGCTCGGAGATGCTGAGTGTGGCTACTATTCTGCGGCGGCAACGTGTGCGGGAATGACCTCGTTTGTATTCAGTGCGATAATCGACTCCTTGCGTCCTATAATTTTTGAGAACAAGGACAAAAGCGAGGAGGGCTACCGTAAGACGGTTACGGCACTTTACTCTATAATTATTTACCTTTCGCTTTTGCAAAGCCTCGTCATCAGTCTTCTTTCACCGTTTATAATACACATTTTTTACGGACAAGATTATTCCTTGGCGGCACCCACGCTCGCAATACTCGTGTGGTACAGCACATTTTCTTACCTTGGAGCGGTCAGAAACGTGTGGATTTTGGCTGAAAACAAGCAAAAATATCTGTGGATTATCAATCTCACGGGTGCCGTTATGAATATTATCTTGAACTTTATATTGATTCCGATTCTCGGAATTTCAGGTGCGGCAGTCGCATCACTTGTTACGCAATTTTTCACTAACGTAATCATAGGATTTATAATAAAACCTATAATAGGGAACAATGTCTTGATGATTAAAAGCTTGAACCCAAAATATCTTATTTCAGTAATCAAAACCGTAAAATAAGGAGGCTCGGAATGAATTTTACAAGCCCTATGACCACCGAAGAAACCAAGGCGGTGGAGTTTGACATTCTCTCAAAATTCGACGATTTTTGCAAGGCACATTCCCTCTCTTATTTTCTGGCATACGGCACGCTCATAGGTGCTGTGAGGCACGGCGGCTTTATTCCCTGGGACGACGATATAGACATTCAGATGCCGAGGGAGGATTACAACCGCTTGCTCGAACTGTTCCCGAAGCTCTCCCCGTTTTCAAATCTTCGCTTGATTGCTCCCACCGACCCCGATGCCGAGCATACGTTTATAAAGATTACAGACGAGCGTACAGTAAAGGTTGAAGCAGGGCACCTATACAAATCCGACAGCGATTACAGAGGCATAGATATAGACATTTTCCCCCTCGACGGTCAGCCCAAGTCGGATAAGGAATATGTTAAGTGGTACAAAAGGCTTCGCTCCGTTTATAGGAAAATTTGGATTTCCGAGCTTGAAGCCGAGGGAGATATAAAATTCTCACTGCGTCTTGCGATTGCTGTATTTAAAATAGTCAGGATTTTTCTGCCAAAGAGAAAAAAGCTGCTCGCCAAGGCGGCGGCACTGCACGCAATGTATCCGTATTCGGAATCGGAGTACGTCGGATGTGTTGAATCGTATTTCAACGGAATAGGAAACAGAAATCCCAAATCAGCCTATGAGGTAGGAGTGACGCTTCCGTTTGAGGGGCGGGATTTCCCCGTACCGTCGGGCTACGACCAAATTCTTACGAATATGTACGGCGATTATATGAAGCTTCCGCCTGGGGAGGCACAGGTTACTCATCATACGAACAAAACGTATTGGAGGGAGGGGCAGAATGAAAAAATATAAAATAGGCTACACCTGCGGTGTTTTCGACCTTTTTCACGTCGGACATCTCAATTTGCTTGAACGCTGCAAGGAGCTTTGTGACAGGCTTGTCGTCGGTGTATGCGATGACGATTACGTAAGAAACGTAAAGAAAAAGGAACCGACAATTCCCGAAGCTGACCGAGTACGCATTCTTGCCGCCTTAAAGTGCGTGGACGATGCATTTTTAGTCACTCCCGAGGAAACGGAAAATAAACTGATTATTCACGAGCGGGTGCCGTTCGACTGCCTTTTCTCCGGCGACGATTGGAAGGGTAGTGAAAGATTCAAAAAGAGCGAGGAGCAATTTGCCCTCCACGGCATTTCAATACATTTCTTCCCATATACGCACGGCGTATCAACCTCCGATATTAAAGATAAAATGAAAGGATAAAGAAAATGTCACTTTTTAAGAATAAAACACTTCTCATCACCGGCGGAACAGGCTCGTTTGGCAACGCAGTTCTCAACAGATTTTTGAAGACGGATATAGGAGAAATCAGAATATTCTCCCGTGATGAAAAGAAGCAGGATGATATGCGTCACGAATTTCAGGCAAAAATGCCCGAGGTGGCGGAAAAAATTACTTTCTACATCGGCGACGTTCGTGACATTCAGTCTGTAAGAAATGCAATGCACGGCGTTGACTACATCTTCCACGCAGCGGCACTTAAGCAGGTCCCCTCGTGCGAATTCTTCCCGATAGAGGCAGTGAAGACCAACGTCCTCGGCACTGAAAACGTACTTACCGCTGCAATAGAGGCAGGTGTAAAAAATATTGTATGTCTGTCAACCGACAAGGCTGCATATCCTGTAAATGCAATGGGTACGTCAAAGGCAATGATGGAAAAGGTTATCGTTGCAAAATCAAGAACAGTAGATGCAGAAAAAACCAAAATCTGCTGCACCCGTTACGGCAACGTTATGTGCTCCCGAGGCTCTGTAATTCCGCTTTGGATAGAGCAGATAAAGGAGGGCAAGCCCATAACCATAACCGAGCCGTCGATGACGAGATTCATTATGTCGCTTGACGAGGCGGTTGACCTTGTTCTGTTCGCATTTGAAAACGGAGAAACGGGCGATATACTCGTTCAAAAGGCACCCGCCTGCACAATAGAAACCTTGGCAAAGGCTGTAACGGAGCTGTTCAATCCCAAGACCGAAATAAAGGTCATAGGCATCCGACACGGCGAGAAGATGTACGAAACCCTCCTTACAAACGAGGAATGTGCAAACGCCACCGATATGGGCGAGTTTTACCGTGTGCCCTGCGACAAGCGAGGACTAAATTACGACAAATACTTTAAAGACGGAGACAAGGAACGCAACCCCTTGACAGAGTTCAACTCGCATAACACCGAGCTTTTGGACGTAGAGGGTGTTAAGGAAAAGCTCTTATCGCTTGAATATATACGTGATGAGCTTAAAGCCGTCGGAAGAGGATGATTGATTACAATATATAATAAGCTTTAAAGTGAGAGAGTAAAAAATGAACATACTCGTTACCGGTGCCGGTGGATTTGTGGGCAAGAATCTGGTTGCCGCCTTGAAAAACATTAGGGACGGCAAGGACAAAACCCACCCCGAGCTTGCACCTATTGAAAATATTTATGAGTTCGATATCGACACCCCCGAGGAGGTCTTGGATGAGGCCTGTAAAACGGCGGATTTTGTCTTCAATTTAGCAGGAGTCAACCGTCCGAAGGACACCTCGGAGTTTATGGCGGGCAATTTCGGATTTGCCTCAAAGCTGCTTGACACCCTGGAAGGATACAACAACACCTGTCCTGTGATGATTTCCTCGTCCATTCAGGCTACGTGTATCGGAAGATACGATTCCGATTACGGCAGAAGCAAAAGAGCAGGGGAGGACCTCGTCTTCGATTACAGCAAAAAGACGGGAGCTGTAGTCTTTGTCTACCGCTTTCCCAATCTTTTTGGCAAGTGGTCAAGACCTAACTACAACAGTGCTGTCGCAACGTTTTGCAACAATATCGCAAACGACCTGCCAATAACCGTAAGCGACCCTGGGGTGGAGCTTGAGCTTCTTTATATTGACGACCTCGTAGACGAGATGCTCCTTGCTCTCTCGGGCAGAGCACACCGCTGCGAGTATGACGGACTTCTGCCCGTGCCGACCGAGGACGGGGCATATTGCTATGCTCCCGTGACTCATAAGGTTACCCTCGGTGAGATTGTTTCGCTCCTGGAAGAATTTAAAAATCAGCCGCAAACTCTCACAGTACCCGAAATTCCGAGCGGCAGCTTTGCAAAAAAGCTTTACTCTACTTATCTTTCATACCTGCCAAGGGAAAAGGTCGCATTTCCATTAAAAATGAACGTTGACCAAAGAGGAAGCTTTACCGAGCTTCTTCGATTTGGAAAATGCGGTCAGGTGAGCGTCAATATCTCAAAGCCGGGCATCACCAAGGGACAGCATTGGCACAACACGAAATGGGAGTTCTTCATTGTCGTCTCGGGTAAGGGACTTATAGAAATGCGTAAAATCGATTCCGACGAGGTATTACGCTTTGAGGTCTCGGGTGAAAAAATCGAGGCGGTTCATATGCTCCCCGGCTATACCCACAATATTATAAATCTATCGGACACAGAGGACCTTGTCACGGTGATGTGGGCAAACGAAAGCTTTGACCCGGAAAAGCCCGACACGTTCTTCCTCCCCGTATAAATCGAAAGGTGAAATAAATGCAAACAGAAATTAAGCTTGATTATTCAGATGTTTCCTTTAAAAACGACGGCAGACTGAAGCTGCTCATAATAGTCGGCACACGTCCCGAAATCATAAGACTTGCCGCCGTAATAAACAAGTGCCGTAAGTATTTTGACACCGTTTTGGCACATACGGGTCAAAACTACGACTATAACTTGAACGGTGTTTTCTTCCGTGATTTGAAGCTCTCTGACCCCGAGGTTTATATGAATGCGGTTGGCGACGACCTTGGAGCTACGGTTGGAAATATCATCAACTGCTCTTATAAGCTGATGGCTTGTGTAAAGCCTGATGCACTTCTCATTCTCGGTGACACAAACTCCTGCCTTTCCGCAATAGCGGCAAAGAGGCTTCACATTCCAATTTTCCATATGGAGGCGGGCAACCGCTGTAAGGATGAGTGCCTCCCCGAGGAGACAAACCGTCGCATCGTTGACATCATCTCCGACGTCAACCTTGCATATTCCGAGCACGCACGCCGCTACCTTGCCGACTGTGGCTTGCCAAAGGAGCGTACTTACGTAACAGGCTCACCTATGGCAGAGGTTCTTCATTCAAACCTTGAAGAAATTAAGAAATCCGACATTTTGTCAAGGCTCAATCTCGAGCGTGGAAGATACATACTTCTCTCCGCTCACAGAGAGGAAAACATAGACACGGAAAAGAACTTTTTATCCCTTTTCGGTGCAATCAACAAAATTGCCGAGAAGTATGATATGCCCATTCTTTATTCCTGTCACCCCAGAAGCAGAAACAGACTTGAAAAGAGCGGCTTTAAGCTCGATTCAAGAGTAATACGTCACGAGCCGCTCGGCTTCCACGATTACAACAATCTTCAAATGAATGCCTTTGCCGTTATCTCCGACAGCGGAACTCTTCCTGAGGAATCGAGCTTCTTCACCTCAGTTGGCAATCCTTTTCCCGCTGTGTGCATTCGTACCTCAACCGAGCGTCCCGAAGCACTTGACAAGGCGTGCTTTGTCCTTGCAGGCATAGATGAAAAGGGACTGCTCAATGCCGTTGAGTGCGCCGTGGAAATGAACAAAAACGGTGATTTCGGCATTCCCGTCCCTGATTATATAGAAGAAAACGTATCTACAAAGGTTGTCAAAATTATTCAGTCCTACACCGGTGTTGTAGACAAGATGGTTTGGCGTAAATTTTGATAAAAAAAAGAGTAAGCACCTTTACTCCCGAAATGCGTCGCACGTGGGCTGAAATAGACCTTGATGCGGCAAAGTATAATTTCCAAGCCTTAAAAAGCAAAACTGCCGCAGGAAAGCTTCTTGCGGTAGTAAAGGCAAACGCCTACGGACACGGTTCTGTGCGTATGTCAAGGCTTTATGAAGAGCTTGGAGCAAGCTATCTTGCGGTTTCAAATATCGAAGAGGCACTTGAAATCAGGCACTCAGGGGTCAGGACACCCATTCTCGTCCTTGGCTTCGTGCCACCCGAGTGTGCTTCCAAAGCGGTAGAAAACGATATTACCCTTTCGGTGTATTCTCTTGAAATTGCAAAGGCATTTTCTAAGGTAGTAAATGGCATAGGCAAGACTCTTAAAATTCATTTAAAATTTGACACGGGTATGGGGAGAATAGGCTTTTTACCTAAACCCTATGGAAAAAGCTCCTTGTATGAAGCACTGGTAGCCGCAAGGCTTGACGGGCTTTTTGTCGAGGGAGCTTTTTCGCACCTTGCCGTCGCTGACGGCGGAGATGACGATGCGGGCAGACAGTATACAAGAACGCAGGCAAGGCTCTTTCTTGACGCTCTAAAATATCTAAAGGACCGAGGCGTCGAAATCCCAATATCGCATATATCGAATACAGCGGCAACGCTGGATTATCCCGAACTTGCACTTGATATGGTGAGGCTCGGTATTTCCCTTTATGGCCTAAAGCCTTCGGAAAATGTCAAAAATCTTCCAAAGCTAAAGCCTGTTATGACTCTCAAAAGTATCGTATCACATATAAAAAATGTCCCGTCAGGGACGGCATTAAGCTACGGCTGTACCTTCCTTACAAAGAAAGAGACTACGGTAGCTACAGTTCCCATAGGCTACGCAGACGGATTTTTTCGTTCATCTGCAAACGGCGGCGTTTTGCTCACCGTCTCACATTCTCCTGTGCCTATTCTTGGCAGAGTTTGTATGGACCAGCTAATGCTCGACGTCACAGATATTGACGGTGTGAATTTTGAGGATGAGGTTTGTATTTTTGGCAAGGGTGCTTATGAAAGTGCAGACTCGTATGCCATAAAGAACGGAACAATAGGCTACGAGGCTGTTTGTGCTGTTGGACACCGTGTGCCGAGGATATATAAGATTGCCGATGAAGTGGAAGAATATTTGGATTATTTAAAGTAAGCTTCAGACTATTGACAAAGCATCGGAAATTTTCATTTGCAGTGCTTTGGCAAAAAAATATAATAGGGTGCCAAGCTTCGCTTGCATACGATTTTTACAAAAGGGAAATTGCTCGTTCGAAATCCCAAGGACATTATTGAGCTTCAGTGTTATCAAATATTTGAAAAACAAAATCGGTGTCGAAAAAGGACGCCGATTTTTTGCTTGGTATTTTGAAAAAACATCTTAAAATATTGACAAAGATTAAAAATTGTTGTAAAATACTTATATGAATTATATTTTATTTTATATATAGGAGCAGTAAATGAAACGTTTTTTGAAGCGGGATTTTCTTATGATAGCCTTCGGTGTCGTTCTCTTTGTCGTTCTTACGAACATCGGACGCATCTTCGGTGTGTTTGGAAATATATTTGACGCACTTTTTCCTGTAATTATAGGATTTGTTCTTGCATTTGTTTTTAACGTCCCGATGAGGGGCTTTGAAAATCTTATAACACGTATATTTAAAAAAGCAAAGCATAAGCCGGGGCCAAAGCTTAAACGCTTTATCAGCCTTATACTTCTTCTTATATCAATCTCGCTTGTTGTTATTGCGGCTGTGCGGCTCGTTGTCCCTCTTCTTACGGAGTCCTTTACTAACATATACGATGCACTTGTCAGACGTATCCCGGAGCTTTCAAAATTTCTAAGTGAAAAAAATATAGACATTTCTGCACTAACGACGTGGATTAGTGAGCACGACAATATCAATGAGCTTGTAAAGTCTATCGCCGGCGGTGCGTTTTCAATGCTGGCATCCGTGTTTGCTGCCGCAGCAGGTGCGGTTTCCAGTCTTTTCTCTGTGTTTCTTACTGTTTTCGTTGCAATTTATGCTCTTCTCAGTAAGGATAAGCTTGTTATGCAGTCCAAGCGTGTGTGCGAGAGCCTTCTTTCCGAAAAAGCGAGAGAAAAGCTCTATTACGCTGCAAATATGCTTAATTTCAAGTATTCGAAGTTCCTCTCAGGTCAGTGTATTGAGGCGTGCATACTCGGTGTACTCGGCTTCCTTGTCCTTATTATATTCCAAGTGCCAAACGCATTCGTAATAGCGTTTATCACTGCTGTGCTTGCATTTGTACCCTTTGTCGGTGCATTCTGTGCCTTTGGAATAGGTGCTATCATAACGCTCATCACCGAGCCTGAAAAGCTTATTACATATATTATAATATATTTTGTTGTTCAAATCGTGGAGACTCAATTTATTTGCCCTCACGTTGTTGGAAATTCCGTTGGATTAAGCCCGCTGTGGACTCTTATCGCTGTATTTATAGGCGGAAATCTGCTCGGCTTAATCGGTATGATTCTCTTTATCCCGCTTTTCTCGGTTATCGTAACGCTCTTCCACGAGTACGTAGACAAAAGGCACGCCAAAAAGGTTGCCTCAGGAGAGCTGCCAAAAGACGAACAAGCACCGCCGCTACAAGACCAAAGCTCGGAAGAAGAGAGCAAAGATGTGCCGTCCGAAGAGGCGGGAGAATAATTCTTGAAAAGAGATTTTGTTTTTATATTGCAAAATACGGAGAAGTGCCTTTGCACTTCTCCGTATTCGTTTTACTTAATATAAACTCTCTTCATTCTTACTGCGATTTTAGGTCTGTCGCTGTAATCAGTGGGAATGGAAGCTATCTCGTCCACCGTATCCATACCCTCGACAACCCTGCCGAATGCGGCATACTGACCGTCAAGGTGCGGTGCATTTTCGTGCATAATAAAGAATTGACTCGATGCGGAATTGGGGTCAAAAGCACGTGCCATAGAAATAACGCCTCTTTCGTGCTTTATGGGGTTATTATGTCCGTTAGCACGGAATTCCCCTCTGATTTTCTTTTCGGCTCCCCCCATTCCGTTTCCGAGAGGGTCGCCGCCCTGAATCATAAAGCCCGGGATAATTCTGTGGAACGTAAGCCCGTCGTAAAAGCCCTCTCCAACAAGAGTCTCAAAGTTGTTTACAGTCTCAGGTGCCGCCTCGGGGCACAGCTCAAGCTTGATTTCCTGTCCGTTTTCCATTTCAATAATAATCATTTTTGTGTTTGCTCCTTTGTGATATTTTGTTGTTTTTATGGATATAATATAAAAAAAGATTTTTTTGGGAGAAGAGTATGAAAGGAAAAATTGATTTTTATTCCAAGCTCACAATATGCATTGTGGGCATTCTCGGCTTTGGTTATTTTTTCCTAAAGCCTATACTCCTTCTTGCTTTGCCGTTCTTAATTGCTTGGGCTGTCGCATTTGTTGTCAGAAGACCCGCACGCCTTGTAGGCACAAGACTTCGTATACCCGAGCGTAGGGTGCGTATGCTTATGTCGCTTTTGCTTTGCTCGTCCTTGCTCGTACTCGTTTTTGTTTTTATATGGCGTCTTTTGGTTCAAGGCTGGAAGATTATTTCTACGCTTGGAGAGGAGGGCAGGCTCGAATCGTTTGTAAGTCGGCTTATGAACCCCGAAAGTATGCTTTCCCGTTTTCTGCCCGAGGGCATATCCGAGGCGATAGCAAAAGCACTCTCAGGTGCGTCCGACAGGCTCATTTCCGCATTTGCGGATTTTGCGGCAGGCTTTGTCGCAGGGGTGCCCACCGTGTTTCTTTTTATTATAGTAACACTGATTGCGGGAGTGTATTTTGCCCTCGACCTTGAGAGGATAAATTCGTTCGTTGAGAAAAAGCTGCCCCCCTCTGCATTCGGTGCTCTTGTCAGGTTTAAGGATGGCTTTCTTTCCGTGGGCTTCGGTTATTTGCGTGCGTATTTTTTGCTTATGCTCATCACGTTTTTCCTCGTGTTTGTTGGGCTTTTGCTCCTCGGAGCGGAATACGCTCTTTTGGCGGCGGCACTTATTGCCGTGCTTGACGTTTTGCCCATAATAGGTATAGGTACGGTGTTAATTCCGTGGGGAATTTTTCAAATCGTTTACGGCTCACGTGCGTTTGGCATAGGGCTTCTTATACTTTTTGCGGCAGTGGAATTTATAAGACAGCTCGTCGAGCCGAAAATAGTTGGAAAAAGGCTGGGTCTACATCCTATTGCAAGCCTTGCCTTGCTTTACGGAGCATATTCGCTTTTCGGAATACTCGGAATTCTATTTGTACCGTGCTTTGTCGTAATTATCAAATCATTACTCGGCAAAAACAATTCGTCCAAGGTCGAGAAGAGGGCCGTCAAAAAGGCTGATAAAGCGAAGCCCGACACGCAAGAGAGCTGATTCAATAGCCGACCAAGAGGGGTGAGTGGTCGGGTTGCCGAGGAAATAAACGCAGCCGTCATAAACACCGGCACAGCCGCCGATGAAGCCGTACTCATAAGGAGGCAGGCTTATTCCGCCGTTTTCAATGAGGGTGACGTCAATGCCCGAACGGACAAGAGCGTCCCTCATACCCAAGTCCGCCGTAATTGCGGCACTGTCATTAAGGGTCAGCACCGTGCAAGCGGGATACCCCTGATTTACGTGTATTATTTCTCTTCCGCATTCACGTGCAAGTGTAAGCACAGCAGGGTCGATGCTGTCGGTTTTTGCAAAAAGCTTATTTCCTATAAGCAGAGCGTTGAAAATGCAATCCTTGGGATACGTATCTGAGAAATCCGATGAGGTGAGTCTGAAATTCAGCCTCGTGAGCCTCGAGAGGTCGTCGAAAAGCATCGGTGCCGCCTCAACGTATGCCGCACTTGAAATCAAAACGCCCGAGTCCTTGTATATCAGCATATCGGGGTGAGCGGAAAGCGGCGTTGGAAGCTTATAGTAGCTTTTTGTCCTTAACACAAAAAAGCCGTACATACTGAGCTTACGTTCTGCTAAAAGAGGTGTCCTTTCATCGATAATGGCAATTTTCATAAAAATTTCCTCTAAAAATTAAGAAAAAAGCCTCGCCCTATCTGCGGGCGAAGCTTTTTCTTATGCACGTTCGATCTTTCCCGAACGAAGGCAACGGGAGCAAACATAAATAGTAGTGTTCGTTCCGTTTACGACAGCCTTAACCTTGCGAATGTTAGGCTTCCAAGTTCTGTTGGTCTTACGGTTAGAGTGAGAAACGTTGTGTCCGAAAGTAACGCCCTTACCGCATACGCTACACTTAGCCATTTGTACACCTCCTGAAATCTTGTCCCTGTTTTTGGGACTCGGATTTATCTAAATTTTTTAAAATCATAAATCAGCATTTGATATTATAACACAAATATGATTAAATTTCAAGCCCTTTTTTAAAAAAAGTTCTACTTTTTATAAAATTTCAAACTTTTATAAAAACACAAGTGCCAAACAGTATATTTTTACGCATAATGACGAAAAAGAAATTAAAGAATCTTTTCCATAGTTACCTTCATCGGCACAAGTCCCATTTTTTCATAAAATTTCATCGCCCCGGGATTCAGCGACCACACGTTCAGGGTGACGTGGTGGCAGGCATTTTTCCGTGCCTCCTCCTCGACGAAGCGGTAGAGTGCCTCGCCCACGTGACAGCCACGGCAGCCCTCGTCCACACAAAGGTCGTCAATGTAAAGCAGCCTTCTGTCTGCAAGACTCTTGTCGCCCAAAATTTGCTCGTAAACGCAAAATGCGTAGCCTAAAACCGCCCCGTCACACGTAGCAACGAAAATCGGTCTTTGGTCATCTGCAATTATCTCTGAAAGCTCCGCCTCGGTGTATTTTTTAGCTCCTCGCCTGAAAATATCGGGGCGTCCCATAGAATGTACGAGATGAACCTGCAAGAGCAGGTCGGTGATTTTTGCCAAGTCACTCTCCTCGGCACGTCTTATTTTGATTTCCATAGCTTATTTACCCAGCTTCAGCGTTTTTTCGTACGACGCAGTAACAGCGTTCATTACTGTGCCTCGGAAAGCACCCTTTTCAAGGGACATAACGCCCTCGATAGTGCTTCCGCCGGGGGAGCATACAGCGTCCTTGAGTGCTGCGGGATTTTGCTTTGTTTGGAGTGCAAGTGCCGCCGCACCCTTGACCGTAACCTCGGCAAAGAGCAGAGCCTTGTCACGTGGCAGACCGCATTTTACCCCTGCGTCAGCAAGTGCTTCAATGAACATATAGACGAATGCAGGACCGCAGCCCGAAACGGCAGATGCCGCATCAATGAGTCTTTCGTCGATTCTGCTGATTGTTCCTGCGTTCTTCATAGCTTCCGAGAATGCCGAGAACATATCCTCCGTCACAGCATCGTTGCCTGTGACGAGTATCATTCCCTCGCCGATAGCGGCAGGGGTGTTTGGCATAATTCTGATTACGGGGACCTTTTTTGCAAGAAAGCCGTCAATCGAGGCGGTAGAAACGCCCGCCGCCATACTGACAAGCACGCATTTTTCTCCGTCGAGCGAGGCTCTTATTTCCTCTATGACGGAGGGAACGACGTTCGGCTTAACTCCAAGGAAAAGTAAATCAGCCTCCCGTGCAACCGCCTCGGCAGAATCAAGTGCCTTGCCGCCGAGAAGCTTCGCCAGCTTTTGTGCCGCCTGTGCGTTTTTATCAAAAAGTAGAATATCTCCGAGTGCCGCACTTGCAAGAGCACCGCCCATATTTCCGCAGCCTATAAATCCGATTTTCATAAAAACCTCACTTATCTTGTCTGTCCGTTTCCTCGGACGATGTATTTGTACGTAGTCAGCTCCTCTATGCCGAGAGGACCTCTTGCGTGCATCTTCTGCGTGGAAATACCCATCTCGCAGCCAAGACCGAACTCGCCGCCGTCGGTGAAGCGTGTCGATGCATTGACGTATACCGCCGCCGAGTCAACGTTTTCTGTGAAGAACCTTGCCGCCTCGGCGTCCTCGGTTATAATAGCCTCACTGTGATGCGTGGAATGCTCTTCTATGTGAAGAACAGCCTCGCTGACAGAACCAACCACCTTTATTGCCATTATATAATCAAGAAATTCCGTATCAAAGTCGGCATCGGTGGCAGGCGTGCCGTCTATAATTTTCGCCGCACGGGGGTCGAGTCTCAATTCAACAGGCACGATTCTTTTCGTAAGACGCTCTCTCATAAGAGGCAGAAACCTGCTTGCCACGTCCTCGTGAACAAGGCACACCTCAAGAGCGTTGCATACGCTCGGACGTGAGGTTTTGCCGTTTTCAACAATATTAAGAGCCTTTTCCAAATCCGCCGCACGGTCAACGTAAAGGTGGCAAATACCCGTTCCCGTTTCAAGGCAGGGCACCTTTGCATTTTCCACGCAAGCATTTATAAGACCCGCACCGCCACGTGGGATAAGCAGGTCAACCAAGCCTCTTGCTGCCATAATTTCGTTTGCTCCGGCTCGGGTGGTGTCATAAAGCAGCTCCACAGTTCCCTCGGGCAGCCCTTTCGAGCGTATTCCTCGCTTTAACGCCTCCGTTATGGCACGGGAGGAGTTGTACGCTTCCTTACCGCCACGCAAAACGCAGGCATTTCCGCTTTTTATTGCCAAGGCGGCGGCATCGGACGTAACGTTCGGTCTGCTCTCGTAAATTATTGCAATTACGCCAATAGGAGCACTGACACGCTCAATTATAAGTCCGTTTGGTCTTTCCGTATGCTTCAAAACCTTTCCGAGAGGGGAGGGCAGAGCAACAATCTCTCTTATGCCCTTTGCCATTGCGGCAATCCTTTCTGGAGTCAGGCGGAGTCTGTCTATCATCACCTCTGAGATGACGGCCTTTGCCGCCTCTATGTCCTTTTTGTTTGCGGAGAGGATTTCTTCTGTGCTATTTTCAAGCTCGCTTGCCATAGCCAAAAGAGCTTCGTTGATTTTTTCGGGGCAGACAGCACGCAAATCACGTGCGGCAAGCTTTGCCTCGTTAAGTATTTCAGCGGTAGTTTTCATTTGGGGTACCTCGAATTTTTGCTTGAGTAAAATCTTGTGCCGACAGCCACACCGTCTGTTATTTCATAAATTACAGAGGGGTTCTCTCCGTTTGCTATTACCATATCACAGCCTGCCGAGGTTGCGATCCTTGCAGCCTTCAGCTTGGTTTGCATTCCGCCTGTTCCAAGCGAGGAGCCTGCGTCTCCGCCAAGTGCCATAATTTCCTCATTAAGCTCGTACACCTCGGGAATAAGCGTAGCACATTTGTCCTCTTTTGGATTTTTTGTATAAAGTCCGTCAATGTCGGAGAGCAGTATGAGCAAATCAGCCCCCACGCTAACCGCAACCTCAGCGGCAAGAGTATCGTTGTCGCCAAAGACTATTTCCTCTGTGGCAATGCTGTCGTTTTCGTTGATTATCGGCAGAACACCAAGCTCAAGGAGCCGTTCAAGCGTGTTGTGGAATTTTTCACGTCTGTCATCGCATTTAAGGTCGGGGGCGGTAAGCAGAATTTGAGCAACCGTATAGTTATGTACCGCAAATTCTTTATCGTACATATACATAAGCTCGCACTGTCCGACAGCGGCAGCCGCCTGCTTTCCTGCAATGTCCCGAGGTCTTTCTCCGAGGTGTAGCTTTCCAACCCCCATTCCTATCGCACCTGAGGAAACCAGGATAACCTCGTTTCCAGCATTCATAATATCGCTTACTGTGCGGCAAAGAGCCTCAAACCTGCGTATATTTACACGTCCCCCCGCATATGTCAGAGTTGACGTTCCCACCTTTATTACAATTTTCATCTTGCTTACCTCTTTTTCTTTAGAGATTTTTCTGTTATTTTTTATTGTAACATATTTTTTCACCTTTTACAATACCAAATCCGTTAAAATAAATAAAATATATGAAAGAATAAGGGAAAATCGACAAAAACAAAAAAGAGGACCTTTGTCAGATCCTCTTTACAACTCTTAAAGAGTCTATTCCGTAGTATTCAAAGACACGAATTGCAGCCTCGTCTATCACCTCTCCCGAAATCAAAATCGGAACTGCAGGGGGGCAGGATACCGACGCAGACGAAAGCACACGTCCAAGAGCATCTCTGACGGGAACTGATTCCGACGGCGAGAGCATAGCCTCCCTTGGCGACATTGCCGAGCGTGGTGTAGGCATAGTGGGTGAGTGTGTATCAATGGGCACACGCTTTTTAAGTCCCTTTAAAATTTGAACCAACAAATCAAGCTCGTCTGATGTAGTTTCCGTCGAAATCATCAGCGTGGCAAAGTCTCTGTCACAAAACTCGATATATATGCCATTTTCCTTAAAAATCTTGCCTATGTCCGTACCCGTGTAGCCGTATTGAGTCGGAGCAAGGGTAATTTTAAGCTCCTCGTTACCTACCGTCGGAATGCCAAGTGCCTCAATTTTGTGCCTTGCCGAGTTTATTTTTGGAAGCAGGGTGTCAAGCTTTGCTTTGAAAGCTTCATCTATATATTTATTAGCAAGGTCGAGCGACTCGAGAATAAGATAAGACGGACTTGTCGATGCGAAAAGCGACATAGCCTCATCGGCAAGCTTAAGAAATTCGCTCGGAGCAGCCTTTGATATGTGAAGATACCCACCGCCTGTCAAAACGGGCAAGGTCTTGTGTGCGGAGTCGCAGCACATATCCGCCCCGAGCGTTATCGGGTGGTTGTCCTTTGGAAGAAATTTCAAATATGCTCCGTGCGCATTGTCCACAAGAAGCAAAATCCCACGCTTGTGACATTCGTCGGCAAGCATAGCTATGTCGGTGACGCCTCCAAGGTAGTCGGGTGAGGTTACGTAGAGTGCGTCGGGCTTTCTTTGACATCGCTCTATTGCACTTACCGCATCATCTCGTGTAAGCTCTTGGTGGATTAGGCTCTCGCCCCTTATCCATTCTATATCAAAATCAAGCAGGGCGGCAGCACATAAAAATGCTTTGTGTGCGTTTCTTGCCGCAAGCACGAGAGGCTTTTTTTCGCTTCTGCCCGTCCTCATAAACAAAAGTGAGAGCATCGCCTTAATAGAAAGCGATGAGCCCTCGGTGGAATACACCGTTCGTCCCGTGCCGAAAAGCCTTGATGCGTTCTCCTCGCTTTCAAGGATTATTCCCTTTGGGGAAAATAACACGTCGGCACCGTCTATTTCGGTTATATCGTGTGCCTCAGGGCCGACTAAAGGCTTGCCCTTGTGACCGGGCATATGCATTCTTGTGGCACCCCGTGTCGAATATTCACGCACGAAATCAGCTATCGGAGTCTTCATTGCTCATCCAAGGTCTTGGCGACCTCAAGCATAATGGCACATTCCATACGCTTCTTGAAAAGCTCACAGCCGCTCTTGTAAATTCCTCTGACGGAGCCTGTTGCGTGATATGCGTTTGCGGCACATCCGCCCGAGCAGTAGAGCTTTGCCCAGCAGTCGTGGCATTCGGGCTTTGCATAGACGTTGCAGCTTGCGAACTCCTCCTGTGCCTCCGTGTTCGTTACACCCTCGTATATGCTTCCGAGTCTGTATTTTTCCTCTCCGACGAATTGGTGACAGGGATAGAGGTCGCCCCACGGTGTCACCGCCATATATTCCGTGCCCGAGCCACAGCCCGAGATTCTTTTGTAAATGCAAGGTCCGCTCTTTAAGTCTATCATATAGTGGTAGAACGTGAACGGATCGCCCTCACGGTGCTTTTTGAGCATCAGCTCAGCGAGCTTTTCATATTGCTCCATTACCGTATTAACGTCTTGCTCCGTAAGTGCCGCACCGTCGCCCTCTGCCGCAACGACAGGCTCCATTGAAAGCTCCTTGAAGCCAAGGTCGAGCATTACCTTTATATCCTCAAGAAAGTCGGGATTTGCGTGCGTAAACGTGCCGCGCATATAGTAGTTCTTTCCTCCGCGCTTTTCTACAAGCCTTTGGAATTTGGGAACGATTTTGTCAAAGCTTCCGTTTCCCGCATAGTCAACTCTGAAGCGGTCGTGAATTTCACGGCGCCCGTCAAGGCTCAGTACCACGTTGCTCATTTCCTTGTTCGCAAAGTCAATAACGTCCTCGTCAATCAAAACGCCGTTGGTGGTAAGAGTGAAGCGGAAGTTCTTTCCCGTTTCTATCTCACGCTCTCTTGCATAGGCGACAAGCTCCTTGACCACATCGAAGTTCATCAGCGGCTCTCCGCCGAAGAAGTCCACCTCAAGGTTGTGTCTATTTCCCGAATTTTCTATAAGAAAATCAAGCGCCCTCTTTCCGACATCAAGGCTCATCACCGCTCTGTCACCGTGATATTTTCCCTGACTTGCAAAGCAGTACGAGCAGTTGAGATTGCACGTGTGTGCTACGTGCAGACAGAGTGCCTTTATAACGCCCGCCGTCTTTTTCTTCAGCTTGTCCGCCATAGGACGGAACGTATCGGGGGTAAAGAGCTTGCCCTCCGCACGAAGCTCATCTATATCTAGGAAGCACTCGTCGATATCCTCGGGGGTGACGTTTTCGCTCTTTTCGTATTTTTTAAGTATTTTTGCCTTGATTTCATCCTTTGAAAGCTTCTCGTACATCTCTATGATGTCGTAAGCAACCTCGTCAACTGCGTGAACCGAGCCGGAGCAGATGTCAAGCACTATATTAAGTCCGCCAAGCTTGTAGCAATGTACCATTATGTATCTCCCAAAACTTTTTACTTTAATAATTATACAACATTTATTTGCCTGAGTCAACAGATTTTTCGTCATTTTGCAGCACAAAAAGCAAAACACCGCTACCCGATGTAGCGGTGTTTTGAAAAAAGCTGAATTACTTGCTTTCCTTGTTCTCGCACTGCTGATTTGCAATGCCACAGCTGGTCTTGCAAGCAGACTGGCAGGAGGTCTGGCACTCGCCGCAGCCGCCGTTCTTTGCACTCTGGCAAAGGTTCTTTGTTTCCAAAGTCTTAATACGCTTCATATTTTCATCCTCCGAAATAATTTTTCTTAATTATATCATATAAATTTTAATAAGTCAATCACCGAGCGTGATTTTTTGAAAAAATATCAAAAATCAGTTGTCCCAGTTTGTGAACACTGCGTTGACGTCGTCGTCCTCGCCAAACTTGTCAAGCATCTTTTCCATATTTTCGATATCCTCCTCGCTTGTAAGCTCAACGTAGGTCGTAGGAACTTTAGCAAGGTCGGCGGTATCTATTTTGTAGCCGAGTGCCAGAACAGCATCTCTTACCGCATCAAGGTCGGCAGGGGTGGTGTAAATAGTGTACTCGCCCTCGTCGCACTTTATGTCGTCAGCACCGCATTCGAGTGCGTCCTCCATAATCTTGTCCTCGTCTATCTCCTCGTCCTCGTCGATGATGGTTATAACACCCTTTTCCTCAAAGAGGTAGGATACACAGCCGGTCTGACCCATATTTCCGCCGTACTTGTTGAACCACGCACGCACGTTTCCTGCAGTTCTGTTTCTGTTGTCCGTCGAGGTCTCAACGATAATGGCTACACCCGAGGGGCCGTAGCCCTCATAGGTGATTTCCTCGTAGTTTATGTCGCTGTTGTCGGTGAATTTCTTTATAGTTCTTTGAATGTTGTCGTTGGGGACGTTGTTTGCCTTTGCCTTTGCAATAAGGTCACGGAGCTTGGAGTTTACGTTGGGGTCGGGACCGCCCGCCTTTATAGCAACTGCCATTTCCTTTCCGATTTTGGTGAAAATTTTTGCCTTTGCGGCATCGGATTTTTCCTTTTTGTGCTTGATATTATTCCATTTAGAATGTCCTGACATATCTTTTATCTCCTAACAGTAATCCTTGTTAAATTTTTTCGGGTGTTTTCATACAAATAAGCCCAAGTGCGGTTTTCAATACTCTGTTTGTCGCACGTGTCAGAGCAATTCTGCTGTTCTTGAGTGCCTCGTTTTCGCACGTCACAATCTTGCAGTCGTGGTAGAAGCGATTGAACGCCGCCGCAAGGTCGAGAATGTATCTTGTAACTATACTCGGCTCGTACTCGTCTATTGCCGCCTTGACTCTCTCGGGGAACATCGAAACTGTTTTTGCAAGCTCAAACTCGCACTCTGTGAGTGGAGCGTCCGTCATACCCTCGCTGCCGCCGACCTTTTCAAGCACAGAGCAGGTGCGGGCATAGGTGTACTGCACGTACGGACCCGTGTTTCCGTCAAAGGAGAGTGCGTCGTCCATAATGAAGTTTATGTCACGCATACGGTTGTTTGAGAGGTAGTAGAATACAACCGCACCGACTCCGACGTCCTCTGCAATTTTGCGGCACTCCTCCTCATTTGGATTCTTTTCCTTTGCAATTTCATAAACTCTCGAAATAGCCTCGGCAAAGAGGTTCTTCAAAAGTATGACGTTGCCCGTTCTTGTCGCAAGCTTTTCGCCGCCGATGCTCACCGTTCCGTAAGGAACGTGTACAAGGCCTCCGTGCCAATCGTAGCCCATAAGCTCAACGACCTTGAACCACTGTGCGAAGTGGAGTGACTGTGCAGCGCTTGTGACGTATATAGCCTTGTCGAAGTTGTAGGTTTCCTTTCTGTATACCGCTGCCGCAATGTCACGTGTGGGGTAGAGGGTTGAGCCGTCACGCTTCAGGATAAGGCATACGGGCATATTCCACTCATCAAGGTTTACTATTGAAGCACCGTCGTCTATCTGCAAAAGCCCCATATTACGTAGCTTTTCTACCTGGGCGGGCATCTTGTCCGTATAGAACGACTCACCCTTGTAGCTGTCAAACTCTATGCCGAGCTGCTTGTAGGTCTTTTGGTACTCCTCAAGGCTTACGGAAACAAACCAACGCCAAAGCTCAAGGTTTTCCTCGTCCGAATGCTCAAGCCTTGCAAACTCCGCACGTGACTCGTCTGCAAGCGCCGAGTGCTTACACCTTGCTGCCTCGTCAGCGGAAAGCCCTGCAACGCTTGCGTCCTCCTCGGCTTTGATTTCGTTGTTGATTCTGACGTAGAGCTTTACAAGCTCGTCTACGCCGCCCTTTTCAATGGTAGCTCGGTCGCCCCATTTTTTGTAAGCGACAATCAGCTTTCCGAACTGCGTGCCCCAGTCTCCGAGGTAGTTTATCCCTATGCACTTGTAGCCCGCAAATTCGTGCAGGAGCTTCAAGGAATGTCCGATTACCGTTGTGCCGAGATGTCCTATATGGAACGGCTTTGCAACGTTTGGCGAGGAATAGTCAAGCACGACGGTTTTTCCATTGCCGTCAAGGGGCGAGCCATAGACCTCGCCAAGACGTAAAACATCAGAAACCACTCTTTTTGAAAAGGCGGTGCCGTCGATTTTAAAGTTCAAGTAACCGTTGAGTGCACTTATAGAGGAAAACTCCTCGCACTTAACAGCCTCTGCGAGAATTTGTGCAATTTGAACAGGGGATTTACGTAAAGTCTTTGAAAGACGGAAGCAGGGAAGAGCAATATCACCCATACTCCTGTCGGGGGGATATTCGAGCATTCCCGCAATTTCCTTGGAGGAAAGCAGACCGTCGCCGAAATTGACCCTTACAGCCTCACAAAGCAGGTCTGCGGTTTTCTTCTTTAATATAAGCATTCTAATATACTCCTTTTTAGATCAAAGCGAATTTTTCATTCTTACGTACTTTGTCTTTTTTGTAAGACTCGGCTTTTTCACAAGCCTTGTCGGCACAAAGGTCTCCATATTGATGGCATAAGCAAGCACGCTTTCAACCCCGTCTATAACGAAGAATTCTCCGTCCTCCTCAAATACCGTGACCTCGGGAATAGCCTCGCCAAGGTCAAGCATAGCCGCACGCCTTTGCACCTCGGGAACCTCGGCTGTTTCGTCAGCGTAGTAAAGACGCTCGGAGGAAATCAAAGCACAGGTGTAGCTTCTGTCAAGCTTCCATTCTTCAAATGCTGAGATGAGGGCGGTCGCAACCTCATCGGGTGTAGCATAAGACGTGTCAAGCACGAGTGAGTAATTTGTAAGGTCTTTTATGTCCTGACCGTACTGCTCCATATAACGCTTCTTTTCACTCTGGCGTCTTGCTCTTGTGTTTTTGACGGTTTCTTCAAGCGAAGCTGCCGTTTCTCCTACACGCTTTGCACCCATAATACGCAAAGCAGAGGTCTCTATGTCGCAGGAAAGGTAGACCTTGAACGTCCCCTCGGTGAAGTACCACGCCATACGTGAATCTATAATAAGGAATTTATCAACGTCCGACAGAGCCTTTAAGCCGTCATCGATTTCGTGGTCAATTTCGGGATGCGTTTCCATATAGAGGTTGAAATCCTTAACGTCCATTCCGTATTTTTCAGCAATGCTGCGAACAATTTTTCCGGTTGAGTAGCACTCAGCACCGAGCTTGTCCATTAAAATCTCTGTAACTGTGCTTTTTCCGCTTCCGAGGTCGCCGGCGAGCGAAATTTTTTCTTTCATTTTATAAGTCCTTTCACTAAAGAGCTATTTAACTTAAATATTATAATATATTTAGTTGGAAAAGTCAACCGATTTTACTTTATTTCCGAATAAAAGATTGTTATTTAATCCAAAATTGATATTAATACTGTGAATTTGTCTTTTTCTTAAGCTTTCTGCGGTATTTTTTAGAATAAAAACACCCACTTAAAAAAACTTAAAAAATTTTCAAAAACCCCTTGACAAACAAAAACATTTCTGTTATAATGTTAACCGTTACGAGTGCTGGTGTGGCTCAATGGCAGAGCAGCTGATTTGTAATCAGCAGGTTGATGGTTCGACTCCGTTCACCAGCTCCATATGATTATTATGGGGGAATTCCCGAGCGGCCAAAGGGGGCAGACTGTAAATCTGTTGTCACTGACTTCGCTGGTCCGAATCCAGCTTCCCCCACCAAAAACCGAGAGCTTTGGCTCTCGGTTTTTTTATTTTACTCACACCTCTTTTTACTATGTAGTTAAATTAGGTTGATTTTTTGATGAAATAATGGTATAATAACCTTTGAAAGAAAACGAAAGGAGGAGCACTTTATGAGAGACGGAAAATTTAAATTAAAAAGCGACTATAAGCCAACAGGCGACCAGCCCGAGGCAATACGTGCTCTCACAGAGGGTATTCTCGCAGGCGAAAGAGCACAGACGCTTGTCGGTGTAACAGGCTCGGGCAAAACCTTTACTATGGCAAACGTCATAGCAAACGTCAACCGTCCCACCGTAGTTCTCGCCCACAACAAGACCCTCGCCGCGCAGCTTTGCTCCGAGTTTCGTGAGTTTTTTCCCGAAAATGCGGTTGAATACTTCGTATCCTATTACGATTATTATCAGCCCGAGGCGTACATTCCGGGTAAGGATATGTATATCGAAAAGGACGCAATGATAAACGATGAGATAGATATGCTCCGCCACAGTGCAACCTCATCGCTCTTTGAACGGCGTGATGTCATTATCGTCGCATCGGTTTCGTGTATATATTCTCTCGGAGATCCCGACGAATACCAAAGCCTGCTCGTTTCCGTGCGTGAGGGAATGGAAATGTCACGTGACGAGCTTGTAAGAAAGCTCGTTTCAATAAGCTACGAGCGAAACGACATCAGCTTTACAAGAAACAAATTCCGCATACGTGGTGATGTTGTCGAGGTCTTTCCCGCATCGAGTACGGATAAGGCTATAAGAATAGAGTTTTTCGGGGATGAAATAGACCGCATATCTCGCATCAACACCGTAACGGGTGAGGTCATAGAGCACCTTTCCTACGTTGCCATATTCCCCGCCACGCACTATGCCGTTTCCGATGAGCATAGAGAAGTCGCTCTTGCCGAAATTGAGGCGGAGATGCGGGGGCGTGTTGAGTTTTTCAAGAGTCAGAACAAGCTTCTTGAAGCTCAAAGAATAGAAGAACGCACAAGATACGACATAGAAATGCTGCGTGAGGTAGGCTTTTGCTCAGGGGTTGAAAACTATTCGAGAATACTCTCGGGCAGACCCGAGGGCTCCACTCCGTACACGCTTCTTGACTATATGCCCGACGACTATATAATGTTCATTGACGAGTCGCACGTAACGCTTCCTCAGGTGAGGGGTATGAGCGGAGGAGATTTTGCAAGAAAAAAGAACCTTGTAGAGTTTGGCTTCCGTCTTCCGTCCGCATTTGACAACCGCCCCCTCTTCTTTGATGAATTTGAGTCGAAGCTCCGCCAGGTCATTTACGTCAGTGCCACCCCTGGAGAATACGAATTTGAGGAAAGCACAAATCACGTAGAGCAGCTGATTCGTCCGACAGGTCTTGTGGATCCCCAAATCGACGTCCGTCCGATAGAGGGTCAGGTGGACGATTTGCTCGGAGAGATACGTGCCGTCTCCGAAAGGGGCGAAAAGGTGCTTGTCACCACCCTCACCACAAAAATGGCGGAGGACCTCACGGAATATCTTGCAACGCACGGGGTAAAGGTCAAATATATACATCACCGCATTGAAACTATCGAGAGAATGGAGATTATAAGGGATTTACGTCTTGGCGAGTTTGATTGCCTGGTCGGAATAAACCTCCTTCGAGAGGGTCTTGACATTCCCGAGGTTTCCCTTGTTGCTATACTCGATGCAGACAAGGAGGGCTTCCTACGCAGCGAAACCTCCTTGATTCAGACGGTCGGGCGCGCCGCACGTAACATTAACGGCAGAGTTATAATGTATGCGGACACAGTGACACGCTCAATGAGAGGGGCGATAGATGAAACCAATCGCCGCCGTGAAATACAGAGCCGCTATAATGCTCGGCACGGAATAACCCCCGCAGGTATAAAAAAGAAGGTCGCAGACATCATCGAAATCGGCAAAAAGGCAAAGCAGGATGTCGAAAAGAAGAAGCTCACACGCCTCGAGCGAGAAAAGCTTATTGCCGAGCTTACATCAGAGATGCGTGCCGCCGCAAAGACGCTTGAATTTGAAAAGGCGGCATACCTGCGTGACAGAATCAACGAATTGAGAAAATAAAAGCGAAAAAAGCCCCTTTTGAGAATGCCGAAATTAAGCACAGCTCAAACGGGCTTTTTGTTTTCTCTTTTTGACTTAACCGTTCCGTAATTTGGAATAATAAAATTGTGCCCACCCCTTTACTTTTTTTTATATTCGTGGTAAAATAAAAGGTAATGAAGAATGAAAGCGAAGACGAAAATGGATAGAAAAATTATTATAAAAGGTGCAAGAGTTAATAACTTAAAAAATATTAATCTTGAGATTCCGAGAGACAAGCTTGTAATTCTTACCGGTCTTTCCGGCTCTGGCAAGTCGTCGCTGGCCTTTGACACGCTTTATGCCGAGGGACACAGACGCTTTGTTGAAAGCCTTTCGTCCTATGCGAGAATGTTTATAGGTCAGATGGACAAGCCCGACGTGGATTTGATAGAGGGGCTTTCTCCGTCGATTTCGATAGACCAAAAAACCACCTCGAAAAACCCTCGCTCCACAGTCGGAACCGTTACCGAAATATATGATTATCTTCGTCTTCTGTATGCAAGGTGCGGCACTCCACACTGTCCGGTTTGCGGAAAGGAAATAAAGCAACAGTCGCTTGACCAAATTGTAGACCGTATTATGTCACTTCCCGTTGGCACACGCTTTATGGTGCTTGCCCCTATGGTCAAGGCACAAAAGGGAATGCACGAGAAGATTTTTGCGTCCGCACGAAAGAGTGGCTACGCAAGAGTCAGAATTGACGGCATTATGTATGACCTCTCGGAGGAAATTATACTCGACAAAAACAAAAAGCACACGGTTGAAATAGTGCTTGACCGTCTTGTGCTTAAAGAGGATATACGCTCCCGTCTTTCCGATTCTGTCGAAAGTGCCCTACGTGCCTCCGACGGACGTGTGAGCGTTTCCGTCGTTCCGAGAGAGGGTGAGCAGGAAAGAGAGCTTGAATTTTCTCAAAAATACGCCTGCGAGGAGCACGGAATAAGCTTTCCCGAGCTTGAGCCGAGAATGTTTTCGTTCAACAACCCCATCGGTGCCTGCCCCGAGTGCGCGGGTATCGGAAATATGCAGCGTTTGTCCGAAAAAAAGCTGATTCCAAGACCCGAGCTTTCCCTGCGTGAGGGTGGCATTGCCGCAAACGGCTTTAAAAGCATGACCGAGGAGTCGTGGACAGGACCTCTCGTTGCCGCAGCTATGGACTCGCTCGGCATCACTCTTGACACCCCTCTTTCCGAATATTCCGAGGAGGCTATGCAGGCTCTGATGTACGGAACGGGTGAGCGTAAATATACGGTAATGAGATACTTCGGCAAGGAGGGCAGAATGCAGACCTCCACCTTCGACGGCATAATTCCCATTATAGAAAAGCGTATGAGAATGGCGGGCGGAGACTATTATCAGGAATTCGTCGAGGAGGTTCCTTGCCCCAAATGCAAGGGAAGAAGACTCTCTGACCTTGTTCTCGGTGTTACCGTGGGCGGTCTTAATATAGATGAAATCTGTCGCCTTTCGGTCGAAAAAATGCTGAAATTCGTAGAGGAGATAAAGCTTGATGAGAGTCAAGCAAAGATTGCCAAGGACGTATTAAAGGAAATAAAAGCAAGGCTTGGCTTCCTCTGCCGTGTCGGACTTGAATACTTGAATCTTGCAAGAAATGCGGGAACTCTTTCGGGCGGCGAGGCACAGAGAATCAGGCTTGCAACTCAAATAGGCTCCGCTCTTACGGGCGTGCTCTATATTCTTGACGAGCCGAGCATAGGACTTCATCAGCGTGACAACGGCAAGCTCATAGCCACGCTTAAAAATCTGCGTGACCTTGGCAACAGCGTCATTGTCGTAGAGCACGATGAGGACACAATGCGTGCGGCGGATTTTATAGCGGACATCGGACCTGGAGCGGGAATACACGGCGGCGAGGTGGTTGCGTTCGGTACTCCCGAGGAGGTTGCAAAGTGTGAAAAATCTTACACGGGTGCCTACCTTTCGGGGAGAAAGTGCATTCCCGTGCCAAAGGAAAGACGAAAAGGAAACGGCGAATTTTTATCTATTATAGGTGCAAAAGAAAACAACTTAAAAAATCTTAACGTCAAGCTTCCCCTTGGCTGCTTCATTGCGGTGACAGGGGTCTCCGGCTCCGGCAAGTCTTCGCTCATAAATTCCGTGCTATATAAAACGCTTGCAAAGAATTTAAACCGTGCAAACGCATATCCAGGCAAGGTCGAGCGTATTGAGGGGCTTGAGCATTTAGACAAGGTCATTGCCATAGACCAAAGCCCGATTGGAAGAACGCCGAGGTCTAACCCTGCTACCTACACGGGACTATTTGCCGACATACGGAATCTCTTCGCAAAAACCAAGGATGCAAAGGCAAAGGGCTATGATGCGGGACGCTTTTCATTCAACGTGCGTGGCGGCAGATGTGAGGCTTGCGAGGGCGACGGTGTTAAGTGTATTGAAATGAATTTTCTGCCCGACGTTTACGTTAAGTGCGACGTTTGCAAGGGCAAACGCTACAACCGTGATACTCTTGAGGTGAAATACAAGGGAAAAAGCATTTACGACGTGCTTGAAATGTCGGTTGAAGAGGGCATTAACTTTTTTGACGGCATTCCTCAGCTTCAGCGTAAGCTCCAAACGCTCTTCGACGTAGGACTGGGATATATCAAAATCGGACAGTCCTCAACTACTCTTTCGGGCGGCGAGGCACAAAGAGTAAAGCTCGCAACGGAGCTTTCAAAACGCTCCACAGGTAGAACTATATACATTCTCGACGAGCCGACAACAGGGCTTCATACCGAGGACGTATCAAAGCTTATAGCAATACTCCAAAGGCTTGCGGACGGCGGAAATACGGTTGTTGTAATCGAGCATAATCTCGACCTCATAAAGACTGCAGACTATATTATAGACCTCGGACCCGAGGGCGGTGACGGAGGAGGAACACTCGTTGCGACAGGAACACCCGAGCAGGTTGCAGAGTGCGAGAAATCTTACACGGGTACCTACTTGAAGCAAAAACTCTCATAAAAAGTAAACTTTGATTTACAAAATGTTACTATTACTGCGTCATTACGAATAAAGACATTCGAAAAAGGAGTTGGCAATGATATTAAAAGTTAAAAAGCTCGATGAGCGTGCTATTATTCCCACCTATGCTACAAGCTTCTCTGCAGGGGCTGACCTTTACAATATGCAGGGATGCCCCGTGACCGTCAGACCGCACGAAACCGTCTTAATCAAAACAGGTCTTGCCGTTGAAATTCCCGAGGGCTACGTCGGACTCGTCTTCGCAAGAAGCGGAATAGCATCAAAAAGAGGACTTGCTCCCGCAAACAAGGTCGGTGTAATTGATTCGGATTACAGAGGCGAGTGGATGGTCGCCCTGCACAATCACTCCGACGTTGAAGCTACGGTGGACGGCGGTGAGCGTATAGCACAGGTTGTGGTAGTTCCTTACGTACAAGGAACGTTTGAAGAGGTCTCTTCTCTTTCCGAAACGGAAAGAGGCGAGGGCGGCTTCGGCTCTACCGGAAAGAAATAAAATTAAGCACCTAAAATTAGATATGCACCCCAAAAGCATCTTTGAGCTTTGGGGTGCATATTGCTTCTTATTCGAAAAAATCCTTTGTAAAATAAATATCCTTTTTGTTTACGGAAAATTCCTTGCCCCTCAGGTATTCAAGCAAGGTTGCCTCGCCCTTAAACGAAAAGCGTAACTTGTATGAATAGAGTGCTTGAAATTTATAGCCTCTTTCTCTTTCCGACTTGTTTATTCCGTATTTTCCGTCTCCGACAAGCGGATGCCCTACGTGAGCCATATGTGCTCTGATTTGATGCGTTCTGCCTGTGAGCAGCTCGACCTCGAGAAGTGCCGTGTCGGATTTTCTTGCCACAACACGGTACTTTGTTATGATGCTTTTAGCACCTTTTGGCGGATTTTTGTCATAGACCTTGACGGTGTTGGTTCTTTCGTCCTTTAAAAGAAAGCCCGTGAGAGTGTCCTCTTTTTTCTCGGGAATACCTTTGACTGCGGCAAGGTAGAACTTCTCAACCTCACGCAGCTTGATTTTTTCGTTCATCACACGAAGTGCCTCGGCATTCTTTGCCGCAATTACAATACCGCCCGTGTTGCGGTCGATGCGGTTGCAAAGTGCAGGGGCAAAGCTCTGCTCGCACGAGGGGTCGTATTCACCCTTTTGAAAAAGATAAGCCTGTACGTGAGTGATGAGAGTATTGGTCGAGCCGTTCTCGTCCTCGTGGACGGCAACTCCCGGACGCTTGTCAAGCAGAATTATGTTTTCGTCCTCGTATACTACGGAAAGCTTCGGTGTAATGCGGGCAAGGGAGTGGTCAGTCGTTTTTTTGTCAAAAAACTCGTCCGGAAGAAAGCATTGAAGCACGTCTCCTTCGACAAGTATGGCACTTGGCTCGGTTCTCTTGCGGTTGAGCTTGATTTTTTTCAGTCTTATGGATTTGTATAAAAGCCCGCTTGGCAAATCAAGCGACTTGGTCAGGAATTTATCCAGCCTTTGCCCGGCATCGTTCTTGTTTATTCTTATTTCCCGCAAGACGGAGCACTCCTTTCTTATAAATTATCGAGTTTTTTATATTATACACTATTTTTACGGAGTTTGCAAGGGGGGGTAGGCGTATTTTCCCATTTAAAATGGAAAAATGTCAAAAATGTATGAAAAAACAAAGATTTATACCGTAATAAACCGCATAAAAATGTATTTTTTCGAGTTTCGACAATCAATATGTGGCTTCGACAAAAAATATGACTTATCAAAGAACAAATTCAATATTTTCAGTCATTTTCGGTAATTTTAGAGCAAAATTCGCCAAAGCAAAAAAGATGCAAATAATGTTCTTTTTTTATAAAATTTTGGACAAAATTACCTTGCTTTTCATAGCGGTCTTGTGTATAATAAATATAAAGAGTTAATATAAAATTATTTAAAAGGAGATTTAACAATGAAAAATCCACATCTTGTAATTATGGCAGCAGGTATGGGAAGCCGTTACGGCGGACTTAAGCAGATCGACCCTGTTGATTCCGACGGACACATCATTATTGACTATTCAATTCACGACGCCATTAAGGCGGGCTTTAAGAATATAACTTTTATTATTAAAAAGGCTATTGAAAAGGACTTCCGTGAGGTTATTGACCCCCACCTTGAGGGCAAGGACGTCACAGTAAGGTACGTATTCCAGGAGCTTGACAAGCTTCCCGAGGGCTATTCCGTACCCGAGGGCAGAACAAAGCCTTGGGGAACGGCACACGCACTTCTTTGCTGCCTTGGCACCGTTGACGAGCCGTTTGCGGTTATAAACGCCGACGATTACTACGGAGCAAACGCTTTCTCCAAGATTTATGATTTCCTCCAGAATTCAGAGGATGACGGCAAGCATCACTTTGCTATGGTCGGCTACCGCATCAAGAACACCGTAACGGAGCAGGGCTCTGTTGCTCGTGGAGTTTGCGAATATGATGAAAATTCTATGCTCACAAAGGTAACGGAGCATACTAAAATCAGCACCGACAAGACGGGCAGGATCTGGTATACCGAGGACGGTCGGGACTTTGACCTCGACCCTGAAACCCTCGTTTCGATGAACCTTTGGGGCTTCACTCCCGCTTATCTTGAGGAGTGCAAGGCACGCTTCCCCAAATTCTTGGACGAAAACCTTGCAAAGAATCCCGAAAAGTGCGAGTTCTTCCTCCCCAGCGTTGTTTCCGAGCTTATAGCAGAGGGCAAGGCTGATGTAAAGGTGCTTGACAACACCGACAAGTGGTATGGCGTTACATATAAGGAAGACAAGGCAACTGTGGTTGAGGCGTTTAAAAATCTCAAGGCACAGGGTGTTTATCCCGACAAGTTTTAATAAAAGAGAATACAGCCGAGCGAAAAATCGCTCGGCTGTATT
The DNA here is from genome assembly GCA_045655765.1 of Eubacteriales bacterium. Taxonomy (GTDB): domain Bacteria; phylum Bacillota; class Clostridia; order Oscillospirales; family CAG-272; genus UBA1740. Next base: position 29,972 of record JAZOQA010000017.1, read on the forward strand.
TTTTTGCTCCTATACCACGCCCCGTAAAGTGTTGCATCAAAATCACACAAACATTTTATGCCTATGCGGCTCGACAAATTGGACTTTGTTTAATTTTCCTTTTTCATTTCCATATACGGCAGGACATCATACCCACACTTTTTGTAAACATTTACAGCTCTATAATTTTCAGGCTCAACCTCCAAACGAAATAACGAATGAGGGTATTTATGTTCTATGTAATTGAGAAAATGGCTTCCTATTCCCAAACCGCGATATTCATCTTTTATATATATATCTTCAATCCAAATACAAGCTTTCCCAAATTCTGTCGAGAAACTTTTTGCCAACATAGCATATCCTTGTATAATATTATCGTTTTCAAAAACATAGCCCTCAATATAAGGATTTTCATTAATACAGTTATCTATATCCGCATTGAATATATCATCCGAACCATTTGTAAAAACTGCTTCGGACGTATAAAATATTCTCATCATTTCAAGGAGCTGCTGTCTATCCTGTTCTTCAATGCATCTGATTTTGCTTTTCATATCTTTTTACTCCACAAATTCAAGTTTATCGATTAGTTAGATTATACCATAAACACGGCAAAAAGTAAATAGGACGGCATAGTTTTACAAATTTCACCCGCCGACAAAACAAAAAGCCCTGCGAGAGCAGAGCTTTTTGCATATAAGAAATAATAACTTATCTCTTTGAGTTTTAAGAACACCGTTTGATATCGTGAATATCGTGGAAATTCGTGTGATATCGTAGATTTATCGTGTGTTTTCGTGCGATTTCGTGAATATCGTGAGTATCGTCGTATATAATGTTGCACCAAATTTGCACCAAAATCACACCAACACTTAACGCCTGTTCAACTCGTCAAATTGGAATTTGACGCTCTCACAATTTGAAAACTTATTTCTTTATTACTTTTTTGCACCAAGTGCGTTTGTTACATTTAGGGCACTTCAAGTACCGCGTCGTTCCTCTATGCATCGCATTAAGTGCCTGCTTGTAGGTAG